>JBEDKY010000181.1:0-6888 GCA_041171905.1 Pseudomonadota bacterium | reverse complement strand
CCTTTCAGTCAGGACGACGTGAAGATTCACGGTCACGCGATTGAGTGCCGAATTAACGCGGAAGATCCAAAAACCTTTGCACCATGGCCGGGGCAAATCACCAATTACAGCGTCCCGGGCGGTTTTGGCGTTCGTGTCGACGGGTTTGCCTATCATGGCTACACAGTCGTTCCGCATTACGACTCGCTGGTTGCCAAGCTGATTGTCCATGCGGACACGCGTGAGCAAGCACTTGCAAAAATGGAGTCTGCGCTGCGCGAATACATCATCGACGGAATCCGTACAAACATCCCTTTTCATTTGGACGTTCTGGCGCATCCGGAATTCCGAAACAGCAGGCATTCAACCCGCTTTTTGGAGCGAGCCGGATTCGTTAAAACCAAGGGGAGTTGACGCAAAGCTGCTTCGACGCAAAGGCAGGTTTGTCTATCGGGACTTGGTTTTTTAGCCAAGTCCCAAAATTTTTGCAGATTCAATAGAACATGACTGCGCCGTAGAAAAGGTCATTCTCGGATGAAATGGGCATTACATTCGTTGCCATTTTCATCTTCCCATCTGGATTTTTAAGTCTGAGTAATTTTGCCTTACTGACGTCCAGAGAACCATCGCAAATGAGCACGTCCGCCTCTACCGCGTTGTCAAGCAAAGACACGTCACTCGATGCGCAGCCGGTTGTCAGATGTTTACTGCGAAATTCATTTGCACGAAGAATGTAATATGGCACCTCGTCGTCTGGCTCTGCAAAGAAGTGAATCTCGGCGTTCGACTCCGGAGTGACTTCTTTTCCCCCGCTCATAAAGTGCAAAAGCAGTTTTCTCGGAGGGGTCTCCGGGAGAGAATCGCTCAAATTTTGAACTGGAATGGGAGTGAGAACCACCGATTCGCCCACCTTTAACCTCACGAGGTTCGGTTGCCGGCGGCCACACGACTGATGCAAAAAGACCGAAGAGAGCATGATCGCTGATGCAGTGATGCCCAGTGCAAGCTTGATCAATGGCTTTTTCATTGAGCACCCCTCATCTCAAAAAGCGAAAGGCGGCTGAAGTTGTTTGTGCTTCCGTCGGAGCTGACCTTCACTTCCAAAGTGTCTATGTCGCCACCACACACTTTTGGATCGAGAACAAACAGAGATGCCGATGTGGTCAGTTGTTTTGTCTGGTCAATGTATGGTCCCTTTTGCCCACCTTTTTTGTAGCAGACAAGTTCTATCTTTAAGCCACGTAGATCTTCCGTTTTCTTGGTCGCTGCAGTCCAGCCTGCAGCAACATATCTGAGAGGTTTTCCGGGTTGATAACCCTTGAGTTTGCTGAACTCAATCACTCTGATTTGATCAGGTGCGTATAGAGTTAGTCCTGTAAAATCGTTGTACATGTATGCGTTGCCTGGAATGTCGGCGACCTTCTTTACTGTCAGTCCTTTCGAGATGTCGTCCTTGTCGTTGACCGACATAACAAAAACCTGCGAAGTGGCGCCACGGACAATACCAACGACCCTTCCGTCGCCAACGGCACTCACAGGCTCGATACTCCCCGCTCCAGCAGGGTTTAGGACTGCGCATTGATTGTTTTGTTGAGTGCACTCGGCCGGACCGTTGGCAGCAAAACATTCAGCTTTTGCAACCGTAACTGAGCCTGAGTTTGTACCGATGACAACATTGTTTACCGGATCATGTGTAAAGGTATAACCACCGCTCGCCGTCACAACATTACCGTTCAGATCGCCCGAGAGAGCGTAAGCAATATTTCCGGTGGTTGACAGAGTATAGTTACACACTTTTCTGCCAGATACAGACACGTTGGGTACGTCTTGTGAGCTGAGTTCAGTCAACTTCTCTACGTTCACTCCCCACATTCCGCCGCGGTTGGCGCCGAGGAAAAACGCTTTGCTCTTTTGGTCCATAAAAGACCCATAGGCCGCAACTCCCCCAACAGCGTTGAAGCCCCCGAATCCCTGATTCAGGTTGCCAAAAGTCTTTTCCTCTTTTCGAGCAATATCGATTCCGTTGGGTTTGCTCTTGTCGATGGGAATTCGGACAAACTTTTTCTGTCCACCGGTCGTTCCGTAGGCGAAGCCGATGTAGGGCTGACTTCCAACTTTGAATGATGTGACCGAAAGCCTGCTGTCACCGCGTTGATCGGTTGGTTTGAAAATTGGAATCGCTTTTCCGGGATTCTTGTCACTTGCAAGCCAAATTCCGCCGTTACTTCCCGTTCGTCCGATGAGGAGTCCAAGTTCGGAAACATAAGTTCGGTGGCCTGAGCTCGACGATGGATTTCCATTATCATCTACCATCTGCCATTTCGTTTGTGGCCAACCCGCAGCTTCGTCAAGTTTGATGCGAGTGACTTCACCAGCCGTCACGATCCATGCTTCAGCTTCCGACGCCGCACTTTGTAGTGCTGTGTCACCTGCAAAGGTGATACCTACGTTTTCGCCGCCAGGGAAAACTTTTGCGCCGCGTTCGACAGGCAGTCCAGCAGCGTTGACACTCTCAGGCGTTGCCGCTTTCTTTTTCGCAGGTGGCTTGTTCGATTTGCTGACGGCTGTGTACCCAGATTCAGAGCATCCGGACAAAAGCAAAATCAATCCGGTCCACAAGCTCGCCCGCAGATGTGTCTGCTGCCCGTTTGGTTTCAGCCCCCGCATAGGCACTCCTCCTGGACGACTGGAGTTAAGTCAAAGTCCAGCCGAATAATCACACACAGCTTTTCGGTGATTTGAGTTAAAAAATGAGCCCAAACATCAGAATTGCTGCCAGGAATCGGAAAAATTGCCGCAACTTGCCGTGTCTTCACTTTTTTTATCCTTGAAGATGGTCATAATGACAGGGGACAGGCTGGGTGCAGGGAACTTCGCTCGGCACTCGAAGGAAGGTCGCTGGAATGAGGCTTCGAAAATCGACGGGCGTTAGAAAAAATCAGGAAATAGGGTGTGTTGTAATCACAGGGGCATCGAGCGGCATCGGAGAGGCCACCCTGAGGCACTTCGCCCGCAGAGGATTCAAAACCATTGGTGTCGCCCGTCGCGGTGAACTGCTCAGGAAGATATCAGATGAACTGAATCAGAACGGCCCTCAGTGCTCATGGTACGAGTGTAATTTGTCGGATCAACTGGCCACGGTGAAGGTCGCGGAACGTATCCTCGCGGAACACGGATGTCCTGACGGTGTGATTTTCAACGCAGGCTTCAGTGCAAGCAAGCTATTCGATAAAAATCTTCCGTCCGACAGATCAGATGAGATCACACTGAACTACTTGAGTCCAACTTGGATGCTTGATGTCTTTCTTCCGCGTGCAAAGGAAAGAGGAAGAGGACACTTCATAGCCGTTGGTTCACTTGCAGCATCAACCTCGTTTCCTGGCAATGCCACTTATGCCGCCAGCAAGGCAGCACTGGCTGCGCTTTGGCAAAGTCTTGAGCACGAGTACGTGCGCGACGGTCTGACATTTAGCACGGTCTTGCCAGGCTTGATAGAGACAGAGATGAGTCGCGACATGAATATATGGCTTCCACGCCGCAGTGCGCAGAGCGTTGCTGAATTGATTTTTGAAACCCTGCACAAGCCGGGGATGGCCAAGACCAACGGACTTGAAAATCAGGCTATCCTTGCAATGACGAGGCTTTTTCCGGAAACCACCCAGACTGTGGTGACACAAATTCAAACGTTGCTGACACCGCGGAAAGGTAAATCGTGAAACCTTGGATCGTGGTGACGGGAAGCTCAGGTCTGATTGGCGGTGAGCTTGTGAAAAGGCTCTCTGAAACTTATGACGTGGCCGCTCTCGATGTTGCTCCTCCGCACATCCGCAACGCGAATGGCAATGTCTTTTACTTTGAAGTCGACCTGGGTGACCCGCAAGCCATCCGAATGTTTTTTCAAACAAACAACCGTCCGATTCTCGGACTCGTGAACTTGGCCGCCTATTACAATTTTCTCAACCGTCCGTCGCTGCACAGCGAGCGCCTCAAGCGTGGTTTACCCGAGCTTGCGGCCGCCTATAAGGCCCATCGTTTATCGCAAAGTTGCTTTATTCAAGCTAGCAGTATGGCTTGTCTTGAGCCGGTTGAAAATGGCGTTCTTATCGGTGCTGATGCTGAAAGCCTTCCACGCTGGGAGTATCCGCGGTTTAAAAAGGAGTCCGAGGATATTCTGCGCAGCGAGCTGAGCGCGGAAAATTACGTCGAGATGGTTTTGGCTGGTGTCTATACGGAATTTTGTGAACTTGTTCCGCTGCATCAGTTCATCGAGTCACATTTGAGAAATAAAATTCAGCGATTTTTTTATCCCGGTGACGGCAATCAAGGGCTGACGTATGTGCATCTCAGCGACGTCTGCGAGGCAATTGAACGGCAACTCAAAGCAAGAGTTGTGCGCCGTCGTTTGCTGTTGGGGGAGTCACAACCAACCACGTATCGGCAGATTGCGAAAATTGTAGACAGGCAAATTTATGGCTTTGTGATCCCCAAAATTCGAGTGCCCAAGTGGTTTGCACGTTTCGGTGCTTCGCTTCTTTCAAAAATATTTAAACGTGAATTTTATCAGCCTTGGATGATTGGATTTGCGCAGGAGCATTATCAATTCGATCTTCAGGCCCTCTTTGAGCAGCTGAACTGGACGCCTCGTCGCCGCCTGTGTGACGATCTGCCATTGATAATTCGCAACGCAAGAGAACATGCGCAGGAGTGGCGCGAACTGAACTCGAGGCGCCCTTGGCATGTCGACGACTGGCCGCAGCTTGACAGGCTCGTGCGGCAGACGCTTCCGGAAAACAATAACGAAACAAATTGATTGCGATCAATGACCGAGCGGTGTCTGAAACAGTCCGCGTTATGTTTCTTAAAGCGCTGAGGAATCTTTCCTTTGGCGCTCTTTCTTTATTTTGTGACTCGCTGACGTTCTTTCAAGTGTCTGTAACTGCACATCTTGGAGGGAAATAAATGATTCACATCGAGGCTCGCGAACGGCATGTCGCTTGCTTCTGAAAAAAGTTAACTCCATCTAAACCTCGTAGTGTTGCCATTTATTTAACTCATTCAGTTGCCATATCGACCGACACCTCCTTTAGAGCGATGACTGGGATCTCTCCAGTGAGCAACAAATGAGTGGAGTGTTGCTCCCGGATATCTGGAAATAAATCGAACTAAACCGGTTGCGGTAGATGTAGTTGAGTTAAAATATCCCCTTCACCGTTCGCTGCAGTCGGTTATTGGCAGAACCAGGAGGACTCCATGGAAATGCTCAGTGTCTTTCAATATTCGCTTGTGTACAACGCATTCTCATTTACCTTCGCCTCGATGGCGGCGGCAACGTTATTTCTTTGGCTCGGACGTTCACAAGTTTCACACCACTACAAGACAGCAGTCACTATTTCCGGGCTTGTGTGCGCGATTGCCGCATACCATTACATGAGGATTTTTGAGAGTTGGGAGTCCGCGTATCAGATGAAGGATGGGGCGCTCACAGCCACCGGTTATGCGTTCAATGATGCATACCGTTACGTCGACTGGCTGCTGACAGTTCCGCTCCTGTTGATTGAATTGGTGCTGGTGATGCGTCTCAGTCGTGAGGAGACTGTCAGCAAGTCGGTGCGGCTGGGATTTGCGGCAGCTCTGATGATTGTGCTCGGTTACCCTGGTGAAATTGCCGCTGACGTGCCAACCCGCGCATTCTGGGGAACCCTCTCGGCTCTGCCTTTTCTCTACATTCTATGGGAATTGTTTAAGGGCCTTGGAGAATCGATTGAGCGACAGCCCGAGAACGTGCGTGAGCTGATAAAAAAAGCACGGCTACTGACACTCGCTTCGTGGGGTTTCTACCCGATTGTCTTTATGGCTCCCTATATCAACATTTCAGGGCCAGATGCGCAGACGATTATTCAGGTTGGCTACACGATTGCTGACCTCATCGCAAAAGCAGCGTTCGGTGTGATGATTTGGATGATCGCGGTGCGCAAGTCCGAAGCTGAAAAACATGGTGGTTGAAGCGACGCGATAGTAGCTTGGGTGTTGGTTTGTGATCGGCAGGATGCGCGGCAGTGAAACACTCAGCCACGCAGTTTTTATTTTTGAATAAACAACAATATTTTCGCGCTGCTGATTCGTCGTCGAAATTACAGGTGTTTTTTTTTTTTTTTTTTCAATATAAATTTTGGCTAATGCGCTTTTATTGTTTGCCGATACTCCTGGGGTTTGAACTTATTGTTGGGGAGGATCGGGATGAAAAATTCATTGACCCTTTCGGGTTTAGTTTTTTTTGCAGTTGTTCTGAATGGTTGCAACTCAAGTAATCAAGCGCCAACAGCGCCGAAGGGAACGACCTCCAATCAGGCAGGAAGCGGGAATGGTGCGCAGAACCCTTCGACTCAAGCCCCTGCTCATCTGCTCCCCATTCCCGCTGGAAACGCCTTTGTTGCCAGTTGCATGAAAACGCTGAAAGTTTCGATAAACCAGCCTCCATCTTCATCAATGACCGAAGCCGGAAAAGAGGCTTTCAAAGTTGTTGCGGAACTCTCACAGAGTGGAGGAGTGAAAATTTGTTCTGAACATTTTACGAGCGGCGATGACACTCAAAAATCACTACTTGCTGAAGATCGTCGAGAAAGCTGTCGGGTTACTGAGGGTATTTCGGCTGCCGTGTTCAGTCTGAAAGACCCGTGTCCGGCGCCGCAGACGGGTTCTCAGTCTTTAGAGAAAAGTGTTTCAATAAACTATTTTAGATCTACTTTGTATATTTCCGGAGCAACCCCAGAACAGCTGAAAAAGTTGAACTTGGGATGGAACGAACTGGAGATAAACTCCGGTAGCGGCGAATCAAAGCGGACTGACGACTTGCGTTAGTGTTAGCTGTCGTTTGTTCAGAAAAACAACAGCACCACAGTTGCTATGGCC
>JBEDKY010000180.1:0-14617 GCA_041171905.1 Pseudomonadota bacterium | reverse complement strand
AATAAATGGCGCGACGACTTCGGTGGTGAAGGGCGGCTTGGTTTTGAAAACAGAACTGTGTCGATCTTCGCCGGCGTCGGTCGCACGCAAAAGACATCACGCTTCGGCCTCGATGTCGGATTGATGCTTTGAAGTCTATTGTTCCAATCCAGCCGCGACACGGAGGTTGCGAGCTGCCTGCTGTGATGTGGGGCAGGCCGCACCCGGACGTTTGCCGAGCCGGCGGAGCACTCCCTCTGGAGTTTTTCCGTCGGCCACTCGGGTGAGTGCATCGAGTTCATCGGATGTAACTATCGCTTCCTTCTCGATGTCCGATACGGCGGCGGCGAATTCGTCGAGGAACTGCTTGTCAGCCTTGAAAAGTGGCGGCGGTTTCTCGGTGTTTTCCGTCCACAGATTGACCGATCCCTGAATGGCCGCCGAAATAACTGTGACGAGTCCAGTCACGCAGGCGAGTCCCATAACGCGCGAAGTGGATGGATTTCTGAAACAGAAGTGATGAGCCTTGTTGAACACGTCGTATGCTGACTTTACGATTGTGTTGCGCGGCCCGGCGAGCTTTGCAACGAGCGCTCCGTTGCGGAATTTTGCGATGGCCGAGTTTTCTGTCACCCGCGCCCAAAAGGCGATGGCTTTTTCTCTGTTGGCCAGAAGGTCTTCTGCGCTCATCCCGCCCAGTCTGTCGTTGAGAAAGGCTTGACTGGCAATCGTACCGCCAACGGTTGCGACATAAACTGGATTCGAAGTCAGATTGGAAAAATTCCTTTGGCTGGCCTCTGTCAAGCGCTGCTTCGTGTTGTCGTAAAGGGCGCGCATATTGCGCAGCAGCGGATCCCGCTTCATTGCGCCGATGAGCGCAGGTGTTGGAACATAATTTGGTGTGATGAGTTCAGCTCCCTCAAGAGCATCGGCTTGGTCCGCCGGCAGGCTCAAATTGACAGTCTGCAGGTCGATCTTCTTTTTGCGACTGTCACTTGCACGAACCATGTACCAGCATTGGCCCATTTTTTTGAAAGTTGTTGTGACAGCATCGGCCGTGTCGGGTGTTGGCGCATCAGCGTCGGCGGAGGGCGCAGCGCCCGCGCCCGCGTCGGTTGTGCCTGATGCATTGCCGGCAGTGATGGGTGGCACGCTCGGGTTCGCGGGTGCTGCATCTGCGATGGTGTCATTGTAGGGCAACAGCAGCGCCTGAATCTTCCCCGTTGCGTCTTTTTGCACGAAAGTGTTGTTCTTTGAGCCCAACAGTTGACAACCGCTGAGCATGGCGACGCTGCCGAGAAGTAGTGGCGCAGTGTGCAGAATTGGTCTGGCGACGGCTCGTCGGTTCATGATTGGGCTCCTGCAGGCTGTGTGTTTGCCTACAGAATACCCAATCCCAGTGCGTCGCGCACCCGTTGGCGAACTGTCGCTGCCAGTTGGCGGGCTTTTTCGTGACCTGACGACAAGAGCTGCGCAACTTCGCGCGGGCTGTTGAGATAGTGCTCATACAACTCGCGTTTGCTGCCAAACACCCGTTCATGTTCCTCAAAGAGGTCCTTTTTGGCATGACCGTAGCCGTAACCCGTGCCGCGCCTGAGTCTGTCTTCCATGTATTCGATGGATTCATTCGAGCCGAATGACTTGAGAATCTGAAACACGGCGCAGGTTTCGGGGTCTTTGGGGTCGTCGAGACCTTTGGAATCTGTTTTGATTTCCTTACAGCGCTTTTCGATATCCTTTTTGGGAGCAAACAGCGGGAGGTGATTGCCGTAGCTCTTGCTCATCTTGCGTTCACCGTCGATGCCTATCAGTAGAGGCGTTTCCTGAATGAGCGCCTTGGGTTCAAACAAGACTGGGCGTCCGACCGCGTTGTTGAAGAGCTTTACCATGTCGGAAGCATATTCAAGATGCTGTGATTGGTCTTTGCCGACGGGCACGACCTGTGCATCGAACGTAACAATGTCTGCCGCCATCAGCACGGGGTAGTTGAAAAGACCCGCGGTCGGCTCTTTGCCATTGGCAACCGCGTCTTTGTAGGCGTGAGCGCGTTCGAGCAGGCCGACGGCACTCACACACGACAGGTACCATGCGATTTCCTGTATCTGAGGAATTTCGCTTTGCACGATGCACATGTTGTCTTCGAGCGAGAACCCCATGGTCAGATAGGTGGCCAGCAGGCCCGCAGTATTCTTGCCGGGCTCGAGAATCTTGGCGCGGTCGGTCAGACCATGCCAGTCCACGCACATCAAAATGACTTCTTTGCTTTTGTCGAGCGAGGCTTCAACTGCCGGCCGGATGGCGCCAAAGTAGTTTCCTACGTGCAGGTCCGCAGTTGGTTTGGCTCCCGTCAAAACTCGCGTTCGCCCTACGATGTGTGTCGTGTGGGTGGGCTGTACAGAGCTCATCGCGGAATGACTCCGGAACTGGAGCCGAAGCCCAGAACGACCATCACAGTCACCACAGCAAGCATGACGCGTGTCAAAGTAAACGATGGAACTCCTGATTTTCTTTCCTTGAGCATGCGTACTTTGGCGATTCCAAGAAGAATCAGAAGCAGCAAAAACTTGGTGTGGAAAACCGGTGCTGAGTAGGCGGCAGCGTTTGGCATCCACTGGACGATTCCCAGTCCTGCGACAATCACGACTGCGAGCATTTCATACAGACCAATCCATCGGCGCCAGCTTGCGATCAGCGCTTCGGGCTGCAGAATCTGAGAGTTTTTTGAACGGAGGAAGAGTGCATCGGCCAAGACGGCCCCGAACAGTGTGGTGGCAAAAAAAGCGTGTAAAAAGAGTAGATTCATAAAGTTTGTAGTCTCCGGCAAACGTTGGGGCTTCCGCCCACCGAATGTCTATCGGTCTGGCGTCGTCTGGGCAAGCCCTCGCGGCCGGTCCCTCCGAGCACGGCGCCCTTCATCAGTCTGAGTTCTTTGGGCTGTATTCGGAATTTTTGACGCATGTGCCGTTGAAGGTCGGGGTAAGGGTGTGAAATGATACACGCAAGTGTGAGCAATGCCGCATTTGAGAGGGGATACTGCACCATGACACTCACCAAAGATAGGCTTGTCGAGATCATCCGCCAGCGGACCCAGTTCTCGTCACAGGAAGCTAAAAAGCTTGTGGAACTGATGCTTGAAACAATGAAGAGCAAGCTGGAGCAGGGTGAGGAGGTCAAGATCTCCGGATTCGGCAAATGGACGGTCAAGAGCAAACAGAGTCGTCCAGGCCGTAACCCGCACACGGGTGAACGGATTGAAATCTCGGCCCGCCGGGTTGTGACTTTCCATCCTTCTGAAAAGTTGCGTGACGCGGTCAAGAATGCCGACCTCGACGACAGCAAAGTCACCATCGTCGGGCCGGGAATGCGCGACGACGACGACGAAGATATCTGAATGGGTCAAAAGCGGATCGCCGCATGTGCGATTTCCGCAATCACTCGCTATTGCCAAGCCAGAGTGAAACGGGTGCCTTGAGCGCGGCGGATTCGTCGCGCTCGTTTGCTTTTTTGACATAGCGCGCGGTGGTTGTGATTTGCTTGTGGTTCAGAAGGTTCTGGATGAAGCCCAAAGGTACTCCCTGCCGATGCAGGACAGTCGCAACCGTGGCACGCGCACTGTGCGGGCTGAGAACTTTATTGAGACCCGCGTCGCTGGCGGACTCTCGGATCATCTTGAAGACTGCGGTCTGTGACAGTTTCACCTGAGTCTTTGTTTCCTGCACCCGAACAAACACAAAATCGTCCGCGCGCACTTCGCCCCTGCATGCACTCAAGTAGTCCTGTATCACTTGAGCACACATTTCCGAGACTGCGGTTGTGTGTTCATCACCGCCTTTGCTGACAAATCGCAACCGGTACTCCGGCGCTTCAAAAAAGAGATCTGCAACGCGCAATTCGCAAAGCTCATCGACCCGCATGCCGACCGAAAAGAGCGTGTGTATCACGGCGAAGCGCAAATGTGCCGCGCGTTTCTGACGGCGCGCATGTGTACCCGTCGGAGAAGAGTCGAAGGCTGCGGAGTACAAATGGTTGAGAAGTCGCAGAGTCTCTTGCTCGTTGAGTGCCTGCGTTTCCTGAGTCGGCTCGACTCGTGGTCTGGCGATCAGGGTGCAGGGATTCACTTCCATGAGTTTGCGCTGTTCACAGAACCCAAAAAACGAACTCAGACTTGCAAGTTTGCGCGCGCGGGTGGAGCTCTGTGCAAATTGCTCCAGCCAGAGCAGCACATGCTTTTCGTTGATGGCGTCGAGATTTTCCGTCAGATCGACATTCAAGTTTTTCCAACAGCAAAAAAATGATCCGACGTCCGCACGATAGCTGCGGCGAGTGTTCTGGCTCTGAAACTGAAGCAGAAAATGTTCCAGCGCATCGGCCGTTGCATTGTCCGCGTGTGATGCGAGCCAATCGTTCAACGGCTTGTCTGGCAAAGTTTGTCCGCTGCTCATAGAATCTCACCAGTCCATAGGGAGGTACGCGGCATGTCGCTTGTAGAGACTAACACAATTGTGACCGCTCTGGCATATCCGCTCAGTGTGACACTCCTCATAGGCCTCGTCTGTATCGGCATCCTGCTGCGCGGCTGGTCGCGATCCATGCAAAAGAAGCAGGAGGCAAAGCTCACGGAACTGCATAATTTCCAGCGCCAGCTCGAACAGCATATTGCTCAGCAGGGTGATGCCCTTGCCAAACGCGTGGAGCACTGGAGCCGTGATGTTCACGCACAGCTCGGTGGTCAGGCGCAGCAGCTCAAAACCATGAACGATGCCGTAGGCTCCCTCAAGACAGCCTTGGTGGTCCCACATCTGCGCGGCCGCATTCTGGGTGAAACGACACTTGAGAGACTCTTGAGCGACGTACTGCCTCCCCACGGATATGCGTTTCAGTATGAGATTGGCGGTGGAAGGGTTGATGCCGTGATTCGCTTTCCCCACGTCGGGTTGGTTTGTCCGATAGATGCCAAGTTTCATTTTGCCGGTGCACAGGTTTTGCTGGAGGGCCGTGTGGATGAAGCTGAAATGCGCGATGCGCGCAAACAACTTTCGTCAGCCATAAGGACAAGCGCGCGCGAAATCGCACGCAAGTATGTCAGGCCTGAGTTGGGGACAACGGATTTTGCATATCTCTTCATTCCCTCCGAGGGAGTTTTTCAGGAAGTTCTTCATGATGTGGAACTTTGGCAATCGCTCGTCGACGAACGTGTTCTGGTTGTTTCTCCGCATACATTGTTTGTTGCACTACAACCGCTCTCACACGCCATTCGCTATTACGAAATGTCAGTTGGGGTAAACGAAAAAATCCGCATGCTGCAGGATGCGGAAAAGCAGCTCACACAACTCAGCGAGCAAGTCGGAGATCAGCTCCAGCGTGCCATGCGCAGTATCGAGCAGAGCCAGAGATTGCTGACCGCGCTTCCGCAATTGAGCAGCAGCCTGCGTGCCTTGCAGGCGGACGAGGAACAGGACTACAATGTTTTCGACGGCAAGGTCCGCACTGATCAGCAGCTTCCGGCCTGAGCTGCGCAAGAGGAAATGTGTTGAATCCGGGCATCATTGGTGGTTCAATTTTTTTTGCTCACCTTGGCTTTGCTGTTTTTACCAGACGCTGCTGCGTTGGCCTGTAAAAGCGCTCGGGTTGCTTCTTCACACTGACCAATGAGGTCGTGCCCCATCCAACGGGTCAGAGCGAATCCAAGGCCTGCAGATGCCATCTGTCCGACGACGGGAACCCATTTTGCAATTTCTTTTCCGGTCATGCGAGTCGCCTGCTTTTTCAAAAGTGAGAGAATAAATTCGCGTGTTCCATAGGCAATCAGGCGATTGATCAGTGTGACCTGTGCGGAAGTCATCGGTGTGCGCCGGAGCTCTTTTTTCAGATGCTCTTCGTCCAGTTTGTAGCAGCGTAAAATCCATTGATTCATTTTCACGAGAATTGCCACGTCGGCAACTATGTCGGCAGCGGGAATCGGATTGAATCCGTTGACAGCCGCCATGCCTGCGAACAGCGTGACGTGGCGTTCGGCGACCTCGCGTTTGCGGCGCAACTGCTCGGTTGTGTAGGCCTGCACGGCAAACACATATTTGTCGCGGCGCGCCTCATCAAAATCTTCCAGCAGCGAATCAGAAAATGCGGGAAAGTCGTACGCGTCCGGATGCCGGTTGGAGATGAGCCAGCAGTGATGGGTGGTGCCAAATTTCCCCTCGAGATCAGCGCGCACTCTGTGTGTCAGTAAATCGGGCGAAATTCCATCGTGTGCCGCATTTTCGACGTCCTGATCGAGCATGGTGCGGACGATATGAATTTTCTTTCCGGTTCTGTTCTTCAATTCGTTGAATAGGTCCAAATCGCTTTCCAGAATTCTTTTCGACACGACCAAAACGAAGGCGTCGTAGCGGGCAATTTTGATGGTGTCGAGATACTCGTCAAATGGGAATTGAGATGTTCCGCCGCCCGGCAGGTCCACAAAGATTAGCCCGTTGACATCAAATTCCTGGGCCTTCGTGGTGGTTTCAACGGCGCCGGAGGCGGCAACCCGCTCACCCACAAGTGCGTTCATGAGACTCGATTTTCCGGTTCCGGATCGTCCCAACAGCGCGATTCGGATTTGCGTGTTGTCGAGTGTCTGCAGCTCTTCTTCAAAACTCGCTGACCCTGCCTGTCCGCTGAGAAAATCTCTGACGAGATGAAAGACGTCCATACGTTCGCTTCCTATTCAGGCATCCATGGTGTCGGCAAAAAGCTGGTCAACTGCAATTCAATAAATGATTCATCAAAAGAATTGTAGCCCTTGAAAATCTGGTTGGCAGCAACTTTGATGCGCAGTGGAATCGGAAATTCGTTTCTTTTGAAGGCGTCGATTGTCGAGAAATAAATCCAGATCGCATGTTCCCATTGTGTGCGCGCGCTGCTTTTCATCAGTTGCTCATAATTGCCCGTCAGTTGTCCGCTCAGCTGATCGCGTTCGTGGCGCTTGAAGATGAATCTGTACTGCGGCTGAAACCAGTCGAATTTGGCCTCAGCCAGCGCTGTGATTTCCCAGCTAAGCCCCGTTTTTACGTTGACGGTCGTCCTCCGGTTGGCAGGGATAATTGTTTCATCCGCGATTGGAACACGCATCTTTTGACGTGACGGCAGATATCCTGTCGCATTGGCTTCAAGGCCGAGAGTGTAGGGACCCAGCGCAATTCTGGGCGCGAGCCCGAGTCCGAATCCCCATGTCCCGCTGCCGATGGAAACGTCCGACAGCACGTCCGGATTATCAACGTGTCCTGTTGGCGCGGTTGAGAAAATTTCACCCTGCAAAGAAAAATCCGGTTCGTCGCTGGTTGTTTCATCTGCTTCGACAATATCGGTCGCATAACCGATGACGACATCTGCAAAGTTGCGGTAGCGCCAGCTGTCGACACCGGTGTATTCAGCAGCTTCAATGCTCGCCTTGATGTCGCGCTCGGTGAGCAGCGCGGCCTGGGCGAGTCCGCTGCGCAACTCTTCGTAAGCGAGTGCCCCTAATTCATCTTTGATGGCTGAAGCATTGTTGGCACCGGTCAGAGTAAAATTTGTTCTGACCTGCAGGTCGACAATAGGCGCTGCAACGTAGACAGTCTGCCGCGCAGGCAAACCAAGAGCAAAGCCAAAATACTGAATGTTCAATTTGCCGCTGCCGCCGACGTTCAAGGTTCCCAGGTTGAGGCGACGCACGAGGCTATTGGGATTGTCCGGTTGCGGTTCGTATCGTCGTAATTCTTCGGCAAGCGACTGCAGCCGGGCCCCGCCTTCACCTTGCAGTAGATGCTGTCCGTCGAAGCTAAGCCGTGCTTTGCTTGTCAGGGGTGTGCGGATTCCGTTTGCGTTCCATGTGTTGGTTTGATCCTGATAGCTGCGGTGCGCGCCAATGACCGCCAACACTCCTTCGGGCACGACTCCTGCATATTGGGCCAGCGCCTTTTTAGAAGCAAAAAAAGTACCGGTCAATGCAAAGACTGCGCGGAAAATCCGCAGTTGAAATTTCCAGCGAGCGTGCTTTTTCATCGCAGTGCTGCCTCCTCAAAGGAGCGCAGCCATGAATCAGTTTCCGCGCTGATGCCTTTCAACGACGCACTGACAGTTGCCTCGGGATAGGTTGCGACAAAAAGTTCCGCAGCCGCCTTCAACCACAACACTGGCGCGAGAGGATCTTTGCTCGGATCAAAAGAACGTGCTTCCTGCCACCTTTGAAGCAAACCGGCGGCGAGTTGAATCACACGTGCGCGCAGGTAAGGGCTGGGCATCAAGTTTTTCTCTGCACTGACGAGTGCATGAAGCACTTGCGCATGGTCGCGGATAGAGAGTTCTGTTTGGCTGGTGTCGGCCGAATTCGCGAAGACGCTGAACACAAGGTCGGTGCTTTGTCCATTTGTGTCCTGCCGCGGTGCAAGAGTCTGGCCGAGCAAATTTTGGACAATGAGTTGCGCTCCACGCAGTAAAGAGCGAGGGGCACTGCGCAGCTGCGCGGCTGTTTCTGAAGAAACACTGAGATCAGACGTTGTGCTGAGTTCCTTAATCCAAGCACTCATCGCCATCAGAAGCAGACTTTGTGTCTGAGCGTCTGCACGCTCGCGCACCGAGGGAGCAACTCCGCCGACTTGCGCTCCACTGATGTAGGCACGAATGAGCCGCGACACCTCATCAATAAACCGACCGGATAACAGCGCATCGAGCGACGGCAGCACAAGCAGTGATAATTGGTATGAATTATCCGGAATAAGGCTCGGAAACAGCGTTGTAAATTCACCTCGGTTGAGCGGCCGCAGTCTGTTTAGAGCACGCGCCGCCACCCACCATTGTGCCGCCTGCTCTGCGAGGGGAACGTTGCTCTCGCGCCAGCTCCAGCGGTCGCCGCCGAAGCGGGCAAGACTGAGCGAGTTGTTGCTTGAAAGAGTCAGGTCGAGCTGTCCGGTGAGGAATCGCACCTGACTATACGAAGTGCGCGGATCAAAAGGTCCGGGGTTGTTGATTTGCAGATCGACAGGAACTGTCATTCCGCCCCAGGATTTTCCATCGCTTCCGCCCAGACCAAACAAATACTCACCCTCAGCAAGTGAGCGCAACAATTCATGCCACAGCAATCCGGAGTCATTCGATACGCTGCGCTCACTGCTCCAAGGCCCACCCTGCGAGAGAATCAGGCTCCAACGCGACCATACGTCAATCATCCTCACCGAGCGTCCCGAGGATGCAACACGGGTTCCTGGCAATGGTGGAAAACCGTCGAGCTGAAGGAGTGGCAAACTTTCCGCGGCTGCCCAGCGTGCTTCGGCAAGTTTGATTTTATCAACGAGACCAGTGTTGATCTCTTTGGCCACCGTTTGTTCGTCGGCAAAGATACCGCCGACCAAATCATCCAGCGGGCGCGGCACAATTTCGAGAATCTTTAGTTTCGAATTTCCGAGAATTTCACGTCGCACGGCCGGCATCAGCGCCTGCGGCAGGGCACCGCGCTCGGCATTCAACGAAGTGATCAGTTTTGTTTGCAGCTTCGGAAGACAATCACAGGCGGCGAGGCTGATGTACAGATCCGCCAGCGATGTATCTTGGAATTTGGCTCCCAAGGCATTCCGTTCGGTGGTGGGAGTGTACTGTCCGAGCGCAGCCGGAGAATCGGGGGAGACTCCCGAAGGAGTAGTCGCAATCACTGGTGCACCAGTTTGAGGTGATTTTCCTGCAACCAAAGGCTTACGCAGGCAAGCGCCCAAAACGCCGGCCGAAAAGAACAATGCAGTTAATATTGTTCTTGGCAAAATTCTCACCTGCTTAATTCTCCCTTTTAGCTTTGTCGGACAAATGACGAAGTCAGGGGGTGCATTGTTTTCCCTGTCTGAGGTGTGAGCCGACGGAAACCTGTGTTTTCGAATTCTCATGTTTTAGATGGGTTTTTAGGTGGCCGTAATTTCTGGATTTTTTTAGTTCGTTAAGTAGTTTTTTCAGAATTCCGATACTACTTGGACCATTTTAAGAACTGGAAGCGCCTATGACGAGATTTTCACCGCGTGTTTTGGTCTACAGCCTGACGACCCTTGCAATTGTTGGAGTCTGGTACGCCGGCAGCCGTCGGGAAGTAAGCATGTCCGCCGAGGTGGAAATTGATGTTGCGACAACTCCCAAGAGAGCTGCGACAGCACTTCCGAGAGTTCTGAATCCAGAGACCAGAAATATCTCGATATGGGGGCTCTCGGAGCAAAAAAATTCGGAGCAGCAAAAAACATCCATTGACCTGTCTGCCTGGGAACAAAAAAACGGCTACACATTCGTCGCAGGCAAGGGCCACGTGGCGGGGGGGACAGATTATCGATGGTATACAAACCGTTCCGGTCGACCCGTCGTTTTTCAGCGGCAAGCTGAGGCGCAGAACGACACATCTGGTATTGAATGGTTTGCCGACAGCATCGTGGTGATGACCCGCCAGCCGTATTCAGAAGACGGTTTGTTGAGTCAGTTGAAAGAGGCGGGTGTCACAGCAGTTGCTTCATTGGGAACTCCGGTGATGTGGAGGGTGACGATTGCGCCCACAGATGTCCGGGCGTTCGAATTGACGATGGAAAAAATCAAGGATTCACCGTTGGTTTTATCGGTCGAACACAACACCGTTATTCGCCGCGGAAAGCTTTCGAACGATCCACTGCTTCCGACCCTCTACTCGGTTGGTGATCCTGATTCGAGTGCCCTCTCTGATAACAACGTACTTCTTCCGCGTGTCAATGTCGCCGCAAGTATGAAGGCGGCAGCGGCTTGGGAGAGCAAGCGTGATTGCAGTGCGATTCGAATCGCTGTGATTGATTCCGGTATTGATGCCGACCATCCGGACCTCGCCGCCAATGTGAACAAGCAATTGTCGCGTAATTTTGTGTCTGGCCTGGACCTTGCGAAAAACTGTGAGACAGGTCAATTGCCTTCTGGTTCCAACGCCACTGCGACTCCTCCGCCGACTCAATTCGAAGATGCAGATGGCCACGGTACTCACGTTGCAGGGACTATTGGTGCAGTCGGTAACAACGGTGTTGGTGTTGCGGGCGTCTGCTGGAAAGCCGAAATCATTGCGCTGCGGGTTTTTGGTAAATGCGGGGAGGGGACCGAGAACGCTGTGACTTTGGCGGCTATGAACTATGCCGCTGAAATCAAGGCCAGAGTGGTCAATATGTCGTTGGGCGGAAATGTCAACGCGAACTCGATCGGTGCGAATTCTCCGGGCTACGCGGCGGTCTCGCGGATTGCCAGTGCCGGCGGATTGGTTGTCGCTGCGGCGGGCAACGAGGCCCAGGATATCGTTGCAGTGACGAAATTTCCCGCGTCGATGCGGCATCCGGCTTTGGTCACGATAGCATCGCACAACGCAAGAAACGAAATTTCGAAGTTCTCGAACTTCAGCAGCCAATACGTTCATTTGTCCGCCCCTGGCGAGAGAATTATGTCCACATGGCCGAGGCAGCTAGTTCCCAGATCGTTGGGCTTGAGGCAGATTCCACCAAACCTTACTATGTCTGAAAAGTTTCGCGCCGCAATCACTTCGATGCCAGACAGAGGCTATGAATATCTTGACGGAACAAGCATGGCATCGCCAAACGCAGCGGGAGTCTTTGCGCTGGTGTGGAGTTTGGTGCCCAGCCGGAGTGCATCGGAAATCCGCGACATTATTTTTGCCAGCGCTGATCAGGAACCTACATTTCAGGACAAAATCATCAGTGGGCGCAGGATAAACCTCGAGCGCGCAGTTGCCGCACTCGGCGGCTTGTCAGTGAAGGTAAACAATGCTCCGGCGCAATCAGAAGCATACGAGGCAAGTGCAGGTGTTGGCGCGCCTCTTCTGGTGTCGCTTGAGGGGGTTCCTGATGGGACGCTGAACACTGCAAAATTGATGCTTGGAACAACAGAGGTAGGAACCTGCACTTCGGGCGACGGAACATGCGTCGGAGAAATTCCTTCCACCTTCCAGCCACCAGCCGACGGCACGGCCTTGCCGCTGACAGTGTCCACGTCGGGTGCTGCGTCCGCAATTCCAGTGGCCGCTGTGCGTGTGTTGAATCTGAGTGCGACAAACGGTCTTTTTCAGGCAGGTCAGGCAAAAGCGTTCTGTCGAGTGCTGGCCGACAACAAGACTTTGGCAGTGTTCCCGACTGCGAACAAGAACATCTGCACCAACGTCTGCCGTAAGCTTTTGGCAGGAGCAAATCAAGATCAGGGCCGCTGTGATTTTGCGGATCAAATCACTTCAATTCAGACGGAGGCGTGCAATGTCGGCGCCGGACAATAAAAATATGAAAAAAGCTCGCAGAGCATTATTCTTGTGTGCTTTGCTCGCCGCTTGGAATATTTCAGGCTGCGCGCCGCAGGCACCTGTGATTTTGCCAGCTGCAAAAATAAATCGCCTTGCCGTGCAGAACGATCCGAATGCACCGAATGCACCGGGAGGCGGAAATCAAAGCGGTGATGCTCAGCCGGCGCCCGAGATCGACCCTTTTGCGTCTGCCGAGCTCAGCTCAAAGGCACTCCTTGCATTGGCTTCCCTGCCTGCGGCGTCGGTCCAGAAATTACAAAACGGCGACATCGGCGCGCCGGCGTCAACGCCATCCAAATGTGGTTTTGTTGCAGGTGATGAAGATATCGCACAAAAATTGTCAGCCGACGCCGACAAGTCCGGCTGGACCGCCGTCGCGGGGCAAGGCAATTTTTTCGAGGGAGTTGCAGGAAAAAAATTCTCCGACTGCCGCTGCCTAGTGGCTCAGTATGCAGACAAACACAAAGTTTTTCTTGTTCCAGTCAGCAGCGAATGAGCAGTTGCGCAGCTCAGCCGCGAACGATCTCTCCGCAAACGAACGAGCCCTCAAGACTGCTCAGAACAAGGTGGGCAGCGTGGGGTGAAACGACAAAGACAAATCCCAGTCCCATATTCCACACCGTGAAGGCTTCGTCCTCGGAAATTTGACCATGTTGTGCGATGAGTCGAATCACGGGCGGACACGGTATGGCGCTGCGATCGACGCGGTGGGTCAATCCTTCAGGGAGCACCCGCTGGATGTTGCGCAGTCCGCCACCGGTGATGTGTGCCATTGCTTTGATTTGCGCACGGCTGAGAATTTTCTGCACGGCCTTTGGATACAGCGCTGTCGGGTGTGTGAGCGCCTCGCCGAGCGACTGGCCCTGCAAGATGTCGTACTTCTCGTCGAGTTTCAGTTTTTGTTCTTGAACAATCTTGCGCACCAAAGAAAAGCCGTTGGCATGAAAGCCGGTGCTTGGTAGGCCAATCATCAAATCACCGACATTCACGGCTCGTCCGTCGATCAGCGCTGACCTGTGCACCTCACCGACAGCGAATCCGGCGATGTCGAATTTTGGCGGCTGATAAAACCCGGGCATCTCTGCTGTCTCGCCGCCCAGAAGGACACAACCGCTGGCAAGACAAGCCTTTTGAATGCCGCTGATGACGCGGTGTGCCTGCTGAACATCCAGCTTGCCACAT
Source organism: Pseudomonadota bacterium (assembly GCA_041171905.1). Taxonomy (GTDB): domain Bacteria; phylum Bdellovibrionota_B; class Oligoflexia; order Silvanigrellales; family Silvanigrellaceae; genus RFOM01. The sequence continues at coordinate 1,155 of JBEDKY010000180.1, read as the reverse complement.
GCAAAATAATCGAGGAAAAAAAGCGGTCGTGCGCCGCAGACGACGAGGTCGTTGACACTCATGGCAACGAGGTCTTGCCCCAAATCCTCAAGCCGATCCATTTGCAGACTCAACTCGATTTTCGTTCCAACGCCGTCCGTGCAGCCGACCAGAAACCTTTCTTCATCGAGTGGGTAGAGGCCTGCAAAGCCGCCGATAGCCGGATTTTCGGCACGGATTTTTTCAACGAGATCCTCTCCTGCTGCAATATCAACTCCTGCGCGCGAGTATGCGGGTGCCAGCGGTTGTGAAGTTTTTTGCTGATCTGTCATGGCTGCGGACTCCTCCGTGTCAGGATATCGATGGCTTCCAGAACCGCCGAGACTTCGAGCGGATGGGCGCGTTCGCGCAAAATTTCAAAAGTGTCTGTCGGAAAAACCTCAAGATTGCGGAAGGCAAGCAAAGGTCCTGCATCAAGTTCTGGTGTTACTTTATGCACGCTGAGCCCCCAGTGCGGAAAGCGTCGGTCGAGAGCGTGCTGCAGACCTTTGCTGCCCTTGTAGAGCGACATTGGCGCTGGATGCAGATTGATGATTGCAGTGTGCGGCCATTTGCTTTCAATTTCACCGAGAAATTCGGGCGAGAGGATGCGCATATAGCCGAGCAGGGCGACGATCGAGAACGGTTGACAGTCTCCAAGAGACTTCAACACTGCGTGTTCGTGTGAGCCGCGATCTGGAAACTCAGAGCGTCCGACGCAATGCGTCCGCACTCCCAAAGTTCGCGCACGTCCGATTGCCGCCGCAGCGGGGACGTCGCAGATCATGTCGGTCAATTGCGCACCCAAAACACGCGCAACCGCCTCAAAAGTTCTGCCCTGTCCGCTGCACAACGCGACAATCATCGTGCCAAAGGCTCCTTGTTCAACTGCGGGAAACAAACATCTTTTCGGTAATGCGGCGCGGAAGCCGGAGTGCTGTCGAAACAAATCTGCGCGACTCCTGCGTATGAGCCCCCGACAGCTTTTTCTTCCGTTTCCGCCGCGCACAGGACGCCGCCGATTCTGCCGGCTGAAGTCGTACCTCCGGCATCGACTCCGGAAGGAATCCATTCGCATCCAGCCGGCCAGTGCGGTGGAATTTTCATCGTACGTTTGGGTGCGGGGGAGTTCGGATA
>JBEDKY010000179.1:0-5553 GCA_041171905.1 Pseudomonadota bacterium | reverse complement strand
TCCAAGATCCAACGATCTCGTCTGCGAGCCGTCATTCCAGACAGCAGTCAGGCTGATGGTTCGATAAATGTCATCCGGCAACTGTGAATCAAGCATTTCGCCAAAGGCTTTGAACTTGTCTTCTCCGCCGCTTTCGTCCGCCGCTCCGGTCAGACCTTGTCCTAGCCGCAAGCTTGCCGACAAAAATTTTGAGGCTTTGATGTTTGCCTGCCTGTTTTTATATTCAAAACGTAGTGGTTCCGAATCATCGCCATTGAGCTTGATGGGGTTGGGACCCGATGTCTCGGGTGGAAGCCCCTTCACACCCCTGATGTCTGAAATGTACTCGACCTGCGAACTCAATGAACGCAGAGCCCATGTGGCCTGAATGTTGGCTTTGGTGTTCTTCGCCACCGCCAGCGAGCTTGCCTGCACACCGACGATTTGTGAAAAAACAGTCACAAGAACACCAATCGACAACAGCGATTCCAAAAGTGTGAATCCGGACTGACCAGTGCCTTTGTTACCTTTCACGGATAAAATCGGCTTCCTGCAGACCGTCCAAAATCGAGCTCTGACCCGAAAGAGGATCGAGTGCGAGTGTGTTTTTGGGGGCTTTGTCATCTATTCCTCCACCCTCCTGCGCCTGCGTCGCAATCTGGATTTGCGTGCGAATGGCCTCACCCCAAGGAAAAAAATAGACGAAGGCCGTCTCACCTTCACGCAAGTCCGATTGTGACAGAGCGCGCGGCATTCCCTCGGTAGCGATACTCCAGAATACTAAACCGTCCGGAAGACGTCTGCGTGTCAGAATTGCATCCTCAACCTCGGTCCACTTCTTTTCCTTCAGCACATGTCGCTGCACGGCCAGAATCGACCGGACACTGTAGGCACGCTCCGAATTTCCCCCGCCGGCACGGCGAGAGTCGGTAAAAAGCTTGTCCAAATCTTCAACCAACCGGAGTTTGAAGTCATCCTGACGCTGTTGTGCAGCTGATTTGTCGAAGTTCTGTGCAGACGGACGACCCGAGAAATTGACCGGTGCCTCCTCGACCCAGTACTCACCCGACCGCAGCGAAAAAACCACGCGGTTGAGCCTGCCCGAGAGGATTGCGTTGTCATAGGCGGAGCGCAGTGTTCCGGCAATCTCGCGCAGACTCATCGACATCCGCGAGGTGAGAGTCAGACCAATGTTGGGAAGAATCACTGAGGCGATGGAACCCATGATGGCCATCACCAAAATAATTTCCAAAAGAGTAAAGCCGGATTGATTCCGGCCTGTGTTTGTCCGTGTTGACAAAAATGCTCTGAACACGGCTATTCACTCTCCTTAAAATAATACGGGCGAGGCTCGCAGAAACTCACTGCGCCGGAGCTTGTCCGCCTGCGGAGTTGGCAGCTGCTGCATCAGACTCGCGACCGTTGACGAACGTCATGTCGTCTTCAGTTCCGGATTGACCATCAGGTCCCCACGAAACCAGCTTGCTACCCTTGGCAGTCAGCTCGTATTCGAACTTGTTGCCCCAAGCGTCTTTCACGTCATCCTCAGCACCGATGTACGGGCCAGACCATTTTGCACCTGCACCTGGGTTGTTGAGCAGCGCTTCAACACCTTCGGCAGTTGATGGAAAACGTCCAATCTCAGCCTGATATTTCAACAACGAAGCTTGGATGTTGTTGACCTTGACGGCTGTTTCCTTTTTCTTTGCCTGTGTGCCGCCGCTTCCCAGACCGCCGATCAGCACAGCCATCAGTGTTCCAAGAATACCGAGAACGATAATGATCTCGAGCAGGGTAAAACCAGCCTGCGCCGAGCGGCCTGCAGCAGTTGCGGAACGGGCCGAAACAAAGGAACGAAGACTCTTCAACATAAAACACTCCCCAGTCAGGTGAACACTATTTCAAACTATTCATCGCCTGCATCATTGGTCCAAGAACCGACATCACCATCAACATGACTATACCCGCAATCATAATTGTCATCAGCGGGTTGATGAGTTTTGTGGTCGCCTCGATCTTATAGTCAACCTCATCATCATACGCTTCAGCGATGTTGACGAGCATCTCCTCCAGTTTTCCTGTTTTTTCTCCGGTCCGCAACATATGCACGACCATAACGGGAAAACGGTTGGTCTTTTCAATTGCGGCAGCAAGCTTCTCGCCATCCTGCACACGGCGGATCGATTCGTCGATCGCATCCTCCAAAACAGCATTGTCGACAACATTTCTGGTCAGCTGCAGGCCTTCCACAATTCGCACGCCTGAGGACAAGACAGTCGACAAGGTCTTCGAGAAGCGCGAAACCGCAACACGCTGAACCAGTGGTCCGAAAACAGGCATATTGTATGTGAAAGTATCAAATTGCCGGCGTCCTTTTGCTGTCGCCTTCCAGCGCAAAAACAAAAGAACAGAACCGATGAGTGCCAAGACGACGAGCCACCAGCGGTCTTGCAGCCATGCCGAAATATTGTTCAACATTACCGAGTACCATGGCAATGTAACTTTAAGCGAAGAAAAAGCCTTGGTGATTTTTGGCAACACGTTGACGAACAAAAAGAGCGTCACGCCAATCGCAACAACCACCATGATGGCAGGCGTGATCAGCGCTCCGACGACCTTGCGCTTGATGGCAATCTGCCAAGCGGTGAATTCAGCGAGACGACGTAAAACGATAGGCAGGGCGCCTGCCTTTTCGGCCGCGGCAATCATGTTGACGTACACAGACGGAAAAATATCGGGAAACTCTTTGTGGGCATCGGAAAGCGCACGCCCCTCGGATACCGATTCACGAATTTTTGAATACACAACCCGCAATTTAGGATTTTCGACCTGTTCGGAGATCGAGCGGAGCGCTTCGGAAACGTCGACCGCCGCTTTTGTCAGAATCGCAAACTGCTTTGTCGCCAGAGCGAGATCCTCAGCCGACACCTTCTGTTCGTTGAGACGCTCCCACAAGCCCTGCTGGCCGGAGGATGACGTCGAGCCCGCCGCCTGCGGCCTGATGTCGATCACCAAAATGTTTTGCCGGCGCAACTTGAGCTTTGCATCTTTCAACGAATCGGCATCAACACTTGCCTTAACTTTTTTACCTGTCTGGGCATTCTGGCCCGTATAAACAAAGACTGGCATGACCCCTTCTCCGGCAGTAAACTGCGCCGCAGGTAAAATTATTCTTCGACTTGTGTCTTATGCAATGCTTCGTCCAAAGTCGTTTCGCCATTTAGGAAACGTTCGACCGCTGAGTCGCGAAGTGTTGTCATACCACGTGTCATTGCAATCTTTCTGAGCGCGGCACCATCGACGCTTTTGACAATCTGCTGCCGGATGGCGTCATCAAACACCAGCAACTCGTAGATACCGGCCCGGCCCGAGTAACCCAGATTTTTACACGAGGCACAGCCTGTCGGGCGTGCCTTGTACAATTTCTTTCCGACGACACGCTCTGGAGTCAGGCCGATCAGTGCCAGTTCTTCCGATGTATGCGTCGTGAGTTCGCGGCAGGTCAGACACACGCGTTTCATAAGACGGACAGCAAGAACACCCAGAACTGTTGTGGTGATCTGAAACGGTTCGACGCCAAGGTCTGCAAGTCGTGTCACACTCGATGCGGTGTCGTTCGTGTGAAGTGTGCTGAGAACCAAGTGACCCGTCATAGCGGCCTGAACAGCAATCTGTGCAGTTTCGGCGTCACGGATTTCACCAATCAGCACGACGTCCGGGTCCTGACGAAGAATGGAACGCAGACCGGCGGCGAATGTGAGACCCGCCTTCTCGTTCACTTCGACCTGCCCCACGCCAGGGAGAGCCACTTCAACCGGATCCTCGACGGTAATAATGTTTACGTCCGGCTTGTTGATGTGCATCAACGAAGAGGCCAGCGTCGAGGTTTTACCGGAACCCGTCGGACCGGTCACCAAAACAATTCCGTGTTTTGAATGAACGAGTGCTTCAAAGCCCTTAAAAATTTTCTCGGGCATACCCATGGTTGCAAGTTCGCGCACGCCCGAGCTCTTATCGAGGATACGCATCACGATGCGCTCACCAAATTTTGTCGGCAATGCGCTCACACGAACGTCGCAGTCGCGCCCGCCGACACGCAGCGAAATTCGACCGTCCTGCGGAATACGACTTTCGGCGATGTTGAGCTTGCCAAGAATCTTGATACGGGTGGTCACGTTGGCTTGATACTTTTTCGGAATGGTGCGCACTTCACGCAAACTGCCGTCTACACGGAAGCGCACGGAAACACGATCTTCGAATGGCTCGATGTGAATATCGGATGCCTTTTCGCTGATCGCACGGCGGATGATTGTACTCACCTCGCGGCGGACAGGCGCGTCCTCAGTGTCATGCAGGAGGTCGGTTGCCTCTTCGAGGCCGGCCAGATCATCGCCCTCGTCGTTGGCGAGACCCTGAGTGGTTTCGCGCGACATATCCTGGCGTTCGAAAACGCTGTTGATTGCAGATTCAATCGTTGTTTTGGGACATACGACTCTGAAGATTGCGCTGCCGAGGATAAGCCGCAAGTCATCCACAGCAGAGACGTTGAGCGGATCAAAAACCGCTACCGTAACACCCGTCGAATCTCTTGAGATCGGCACGACCAGATTTTGGGAGCAAAAACCGATGCTCAAATCCCGAACGAGTTCGGCATCGATGTCATTGATGGGAAGTGTGTCCAGATATGGAAGCTCGAGCTGAATCGCCAAGCCTTGCAGGATGTCGTTCTGCTCGACCAGTTCGGATTCAAGCAGAATCGAACCGACCTTCTGCTGTCCGCCACGCAACTGTTGGATTTTCAGTGCTTCTTTGAGTTGCTCGTCGGTGATCTTTTTACGATCGACCAATATCTCGCCCAGCGTCTTGCGGCCGAATCGCTGCGGGACACTTTGTGTGAAATTGCCAGGCCCTTCCTCACCGGGGGTCCTGCCTTTTTGCGCCTTGTCGAGCACTGAGAATACTTGTTCAACAGCCTGATTCTTATCCATGTGCTTTGTCCCTCATTCACCTGCAGGAGCGGGCGGCGGTGGCGGTGCGCTTGAACCACCAGAGTCGCCACCACCGCCACCGCCTGAGCCCTGAGCGCCCGGAACGATGATCGGATTGGCATCAGAGCTTGGCAAGCCCTGCTTGGTCCCGCTGTTGTCAATCTTTTCCATAAGCGATTCCGGCGCCGCCGCAGGTTTCGCATCAGCACCATTCGCGGAAGGAGTTTCCGGAACCGCCGGTGCCGCCGGAGTTAGGCCACCCGACGTGGAGGGAAGCGCCGACGTTTTGTTCGGAGTCTTTCCTTCGTCGAGGCTGCGCAGACGCTTGAAGACGTCCCGCTTGCGGAAGTCACTTCCATAAAAGGCGCGCAGAAATTCATCCTGAGCCTTCACTTTTTTATCATAAATTTTACCAAGGTCATCAGAACTTCTCACCACGTGTGGAGTGAGGAAAATCATCAGTGTCGTCTTGGCTTTAGTCTTCGATGAGTTTCTGAACAACCAGCCGATGATCGGAATGTCACCGAGCAAAGGCACTTTGTCTTTACCTTCGATTTCAAGATCGCGCTGCAAGCCGCTGATGACG
>JBEDKY010000178.1:0-4177 GCA_041171905.1 Pseudomonadota bacterium | reverse complement strand
CCGCATGTGGAACCAACGCACGAATCAGCCGCGAGCCCATTGCTCAGGTCGGCGATAATGACGTCTCGACTTCAAGTGAAACTTCGGGCGATTCATCGCGCATCGAAGTCGATCCACAAATCAGCAATTCATCTCCCTTGCGCGAAGAAACCGTCAGCGGCGCAGAACCTGCAGCTATCAGGTCCGACAAACAACTCTTTGAACCAAAGGTGGCGCCCGCATTCTGCGGCGGTCTGAAGGCCGGCGAATGCCTGACTCTTGTCATTCAGGTGCCAGGCTCAGTTCTCCAGTCGAGCTTGGGACTGGGAGCCTTGGGACTTGCGCTCGCATCGCCATCCTACAACGCGCTGTTGCACAGAACCTGCTCGGAAGGGCTTAAAGTAGGTCTTCCTGTGGTTGAGGCTGGTTTGCCTATCATCCGCCGCAATGGCGTCGCCAAGAAGCTCTTTTCTTCGTTCAAAAGGGCACGCTGTGTTTATCAGGTGCTGACCGAGGAATCCGAGCTTCCACCAATTCCCGAGCCCAATGAGACTTCGTTGAAGATAAGGCTCGTTGATTTTTCTCTGAGCGGAAGTGCACTTTCGACGAATCCTGTCATTGGTCGTTTTGAATTCAAGGAAAGCCGCATGCAAAACCGCTTTCATGACGTGTCCGTAAACGTCCCCGCCGGTGCGTTGGCAGGCGAATGGCAGCCTGTGCGCGGCGGATGGAACCTGTTCGATACGGCCACATACAGCGGCATCTTCAAGACCAGTGACGTGAATATCACAATCGCACGCGGACTCACTTTCAAGGTGAATGGATTTGGGCTCGCCTCCTACTTGAATCAGGTTCTCGAACCGTTTTTGAATGAATCCACGCAGACTCAATCGCTTGTGAAGGCGCGTGCGCAGATTGAGATGATGCGCATGGCGGTGCGCGGCCTGCGGCAGGGAAAATCGCCGGTGACTTCGTCACTCGTGCTGATCGGCATGGGCTTGGATGCCATCAAGGATCTTTGCAAGAGCCCGGGTTCGGACTGCAGCGTGCAGGGTAAAAATACCGACTTGGTGAGTGAACTGGAGGTCTCGTTTGACAACGGACAGCCGCTGCCGAGCACGAGCAAGGCATTGCTCATCGACGCACTCAAATATGTGCCGCTCGGACTAGTGCGTGCTGTTTTTGAACATTCTGATGAAAAAACCTTCGTCAACCAGATGCAGGGCTTGAACCTGAACTAAGCAAATTCAGCTCTGGCCGGTCAGTGCTCCGACCAGCGACTGATGCTCTTCCTGGGACAAACTCCGGCGCGGCTTGAGTTTGTCCTTTGTCAGTTGTGAGTGTTCACTTCTCTCGATGGCCACCCAGAAACAAACATGTGATTCTGCGGCACTGAAAAAACCATCTTCGAGTGTTTGGACGGCGAGCTTTGAGCAAAACTCCGTGAAGTGTTTTTTGAAGTGTTCCGCGGTTTTTTCCGCATCCGGACCAAAAAAGTCCCAGTGATGAATCATGTTCGGCTGGCCTTTCCGACAAAGTGAAACTGCGTCAGGTTAGATTGCGCAGAGTTGCAGCACCCTTGTCTGCATGCACTGTTACAGCAGGACAATAGTGTTTGTCCATGCGGCAGATGCTGCCAATCTATTATGCATGGAGTTTTTCGCCATTATTAAGCGCAACTTTGTGTGAATTTTTGATTCCTGATAGTTCTCGCAAAATCTCTTGTCCGATCAGCCAATTAAAAAAAAATGCCGAGGAATTTCTTCCCACACTATTGACAGTGTTTTTTGGGCTACGGTACCACTATATGTGAGAAGACAAATTGATGACCCTGAACAGATGTAAGGTACGAGCCTGCTCGTCCGGTGAAATTCCGGAGCATTTTGTCGACTCATGGGAAGACCCAACCGCCTGCAAGGAGCAACATATGGCGAACGCTGCATTCCGGCTCTTTCATCCACGTGTTCAAAATCAAGGTCTCGACCTCTCGAACGTTCAATTGAACGGCTCGCTCGAGAATATCATTCTCGACCTCCGTCCAAAGATCGAGATGGGCAAGGAATACTCCTTTCTCGCCGCTTCGGTGCTTGCTGAAAAGCTTCGCCTGGAGACGCTCGCAACGCTTTCCGTTGCGCACGATCCGGCGCCGCTGAGCAAGCCTGAAAACGAAAAGTTGCGCCCGACCCTGCGTCAGTATGCAGCCTTCGCAATCGATCTCGGCCAAATGTCCCCGCGGATCGCCGAGCTGAATCTTGAAGCTTTGCAGAAAGAAATCAAACCAGAGCGAACATACTTGCTCGACTACCTCGGCGCGCACACTCTTTACGACCGTTACCTTCTTCACAAGGAAGGCAAACGCTACGAAGACATCCAGCATTTCTGGATGCGTGTGGCTATGGGAATTGCTCTTGCTGAACCTGACGTTCAGCAGGCGACAAGCCGCGCCGCTGAGTTTTATCATGTCATCTCTCAAATGCTCTACGTTCCGAGCACACCGACTCTGTTCAATTCGGGCACGGCCCGCTCACAGATGTCGAGCTGCTTCCTGACCACCGTTCAAGACGACCTGGTTGATATCTACCGCCAGTACTCAGACAACGCCCTGCTCTCTAAGTTTGCCGGCGGTCTGGGCAACGACTGGACTCCTATTCATGCCAGCGGCTCTTGGATCAAGGGGACCAACGGACGCTCACAGGGAGTCATCCCTTTTATCAAGGTGCAGGACTCCTCTACGATTGCCGTCAATCAAGGCGGTAAGCGCAAGGGCGCTGTGTGCGCGTACATTGAAACGTGGCACCTCGATATCGAAGATTTCCTGGAGCTGCGCAAAAACACCGGTGACGAGCGCCGCCGCACCCACGACATGAATACTGCAAACTGGGTGCCCGACCTGTTCCTTCAGCGCGTCGAGGCAAACGCCGACTGGACGCTGTTCTGCCCGAGTGAAACGGCCGATCTGCACGAGACCTTTGGCGCGGAATTCAAGGCACGCTACGAAGCCTATGAGTCGGCCGCTGAAAAGGGTGAGATTAAGAACTTTAAGAAGATTCCGGCAGTGACGCTCTGGCGCAAGATGCTGACGATGCTGTTTGAAACCGGCCATCCTTGGATCACTTTTAAAGATCCTTGCAACTTGCGCAGTTCTCAAAAGCACACAGGCGTTGTTCACTCGAGCAACCTGTGCACTGAGATCACTCTCAACACGAGCGGCGATGAAACAGCCGTGTGCAACATCGGATCGGTCAACCTGAAGGCGATCTTCCAACAGCCGAATCCCTACGAGACTCTGCGATCGACGGTTCGCTCGGCAATGCGCATGCTGGACAACGTCATCACGGAGAACTTCTATCCGATCGAGTCGGCCAAGCGTGCAAACGAACGCCACCGCCCGGTTGGTCTTGGTCTGATGGGCTTTCAGGATGTGCTTTATATGAAGCGCATTCCCTACAGTTCACCTGGTGCCGTGATGATGTCTGCGCAAATCATGGAAGCCATCAGCTTCCACTCGGTTGAAGCGTCGGCCGACATAGCGCGCGAGCGTGGAAGTTACCAAACCTTCGCAGGCTCGACGTGGTCACAAGGCCGTGTTCCTGCGGACACGCTCAAGGATTTGGGTTCGCACGTGCGTGTGCCTGAGGTTCCCGCGTTCTTCTCGAACTCAAAGAACGAAACGATTTTCGCAGCTGATTTGCTTGCACAGGAAGGATTCCCCGCAAAATTTGCGTGGGACACACTGCGCGACAAGGTCAAAGCCGGAATGCGCAACAGCTTGTGCATGGCCATCGCACCGACGGCCACCATCTCGAATATCGCGGGTTGTACGCAGTCGATTGAGCCAAGCTACAAGAACTTGTTCGTCAAGACCAACCTTGGCGGTGACTACACGGTTATCAACGAATACCTGATTGACGACCTGAAGGCCGCGAACCTCTGGAACACCCAGATGGCACGGGAGCTGAAGCGTGCCGACGGCTCGGTTCAGAATTTCGATATTCCGCAAGAGTTCAAGGAGCTCTACCAGACGGCGTTTGATGTTGAACCTGAGCAGCTCATCCGTTGTGCCGCAGTTCGACAGGTTTACATCGATCAGGCTCAGAGCCTCAATCTTTACTTGGGTGCTCCGTCCGGCCGCCGGCTCGATGAAATGTACCGCTATGCTTGGCACAGTGGCCTTAAGACGACCTACTATCTGCGCACG
>JBEDKY010000177.1:0-3865 GCA_041171905.1 Pseudomonadota bacterium | reverse complement strand
CTTCGGCTGGTTTGGTTCTGAGGTATTGATGTTGAAAATGGCCGGCGTAGGGAGAGATATTTGCGGGTTTCTTGGACTGGAGCGTCATGGATGAGTCTCTCCCGTGAGGCGTCACTGAGTTCGTCTGAAATCAAACACAAAAAGCCCGGTCAGTCCTGACCGAGCTCTTTGAAGAAAAGCAGAATGCTCTATTAGCGGAGAGCCGCGGAAAGGTCTGCTTTCAGGTAGCGCTGAGCCACGAAACGGCCTTTGTAGAAGCCGCAGCTTTCGCAAACAGAGTGCGGCAAACGGGGCGAACCGCAGTTTGAGCACTTCGAGAAGTTCAATGCCGTGAGGGCATCGTGAGCGCGGCGCATGTTACGAATGGATTTGGAGACGCGTTTCTTTGGCACTGCCATGGTACAACCTCGATAACGATAAGGGGCGTCTCTACTGGGGTTTGGAGCTCCAAACAAAACCTTCCCGACGCGCCCGGACTCTTAAGCAAGGGGGTGATAGACGAAGAGAAATCAGGTGTCAACCACTTCTTGAAAGGAACGATTACCGCACGTTGAGCTCAAGCGTCACCGGTGAACCGTTGCGCATGACGCTGACCTGCACATTGTTTTCTTCGCGTAAACCATTGAGGAACTGGATGGTGCGGGCCACGTTGTTGAGCGGAATGCCATTGATTTCACGAACAACATCGCCGTCTTGCATGCCTAGTTTGTGGAAGATTGAATTTTGATCGAATTGGAAGATTCGAAAGCCGGTGATCTCGCCGTTGACCACCACGGGTTCGCTCGAGGCCTGCATCAAGATGTTGGGCAACTCCTCGCGGATGAGCCTGTCGCGGTATCTGCCGTCGACTTCAATTCGGGTCCCGACACGCTGAAAGCCGTCTTCGATATGCCGGTCCGCATTCGAAACAATCACTTTGGCAACGCGGGGTCCCTGACTTGCCGACATGCCGCCGAGTTTGTTGGAAATCATCGTCATCTGGCCGTCGTTTTCGACGAGAATCATCTGCGCCCGGTCGACGCTCAGAAGGGTGCCCATGCGGTAGACGTCTTCACCTGTTTTGAACGCCTTCACTTCCGACGTGTCCCTGTTCTTCACCAGTGCGACACCGCCGCGGGCGCTGACAATCGCCCCGACCAGCTGCAGGCTTTTTGAGGCTTTGCCGTTTGCCAAAACGTGCGAACTGAAAAAGACTGCAAGCGCGCATCCCGAATAAATCAGGGCACGCAGCAAAATCTCGCGTTCGCGGCTATAGAAAACTGTTTGCCTCATCGGCCGGTCTATCTCCTCCGGAACACTGCGCACAAACGCAGACTCTGTTTCTTTTAGTCTAAGGGATTGCAGCTGCCATCCCAAGGGGGCTGGCGTGTCTTTGACTCAATGGTACGTATCAGACGCAGGTCGCACATATCTCTGAAAATTCTGGCAGGATTGAAGCAGCGTACCGGCGTTTGGCAGGCAGGAGGCAAAAATGAGCAGCGCTTCAAGGCACTCTTCATGGATCGAGCTGGACGCTCAGGCGATCCGCAGTAATATTAAAATTTTCAGGGGTTTGTTGAAAAAATCTGCTGCTGCGGGCGGCGTCCCTGAGCCTGCGTTGGGAATTGTCCTCAAGGCGAACGCCTATGGGCATGGTCTGCTGGAGATTTTGCCGGTCGTGCACCCGCTCGTTGATATCATTCATTTGATTTCTCCAAACGATGCTTTGGAAATTCGCAAAATGGAGACCGAGCGCGCTTGGCCGCAGAGAAGAATTTTGGTGATTGGCGCCACCGAACCCGACGAGTTCGTGCGGTTGGCAGAGGCCGGCGTAGAAGTCACCTTGGCGGATGACAATGTGCCAGCCGCGGCTGCTGCGCTCCGTTCGCGCGGGCTGCGTGCGACTGCACACCTGCACATCGAGACTGGTCTCTCGCGTGAAGGATTTTTCCCGAGCGAAATTCCTGCAAAACTCGCATTTCTGTCGTCCTCCGAATCGCCATTTGTTTTACGCGGCGTGCTGTCGCATTTTGCCAACACCGAGGACGTCACAGAGCAACAGTATGCTGAAACTCAGCTGCACAATTTCGCTGAAGGAATCCGTGAAGTCGGGCAGCTTTTGGGCAATCAGACCACAAATCTCGAACGGCATATCGCAGCGAGCGCAGCAACATTGATTCTTCCTGATGCCCGCTGCGATTCGGTGCGTGTGGGAATTTCCCTTTATGGCTTCTGGCCGTCGGCCGAAACCCGTTTGTCGGCGCGGATTGTTCATCCTGAATTGCCCAAATTGTCGCCGGTGCTGAGCTGGAAATGCAGGTCACAGATTATCAAGGATCTTCCCGCCGGCGCGTATGTCGGCTACGGATGTTCATTTCGCTGTGAGCGCGCGACCCGCATCGCTGTTTTTCCGGTCGGTTATTTTGATGGCTATCCGCGTTTGTTGTCGGGAAGGGCGCATGTCTTGGTGAATGGTCACCGAGCTGCTGTTCTGGGAAGAGTGATGATGAATCATATCGTGGTTGACGTGACGGGCATCGCGGGTGATGACAGTCCGGTTGTTGCGACTCTTTTGGGAAGCGACGGACAAGAGACGGTCAGCGCCGAGATGCTGGCTGGCTGGGCGCAGACCATTCAATACGAAATCTGCGCGCGCTTGGGTTCTCATTTGAAAAGAATTGTTATCGAAAAATGAAGTTGAGCGAATTCACTTTTGATTATCCCGAGGAGCTTGTCGCACAGGCTCCTTTGTCCGAGCGCGATCAATCCCGTCTGCTTGTCTGCAACGGCGCAAGCACCAAGGATTCAACTTTTTCGCAAGTTGCCGACGAAATGCGCGCTGTCTTTTCGGTTTCCGAGGACACGCCCGTTTTGCTGATTGTCAACGACTCAAAAGTTTTTCCAGCGCGCGTTCGCATCCGCCGAGAAAGCGGCGCGCGTGGTGAGGTTTTTGTTCTTTCCACGCAGCAGGAAAAAGACATTCCCTGCCTGTTGCGGCCGCTGAAAAAATTGCGCGTCGGCGAAATTCTGCTGTCGGAGTCATCGTCGCAGCCTGTTTTCAAGGTCACAAGTCTTGAACCGCCGCTTGTCGATAACATTTCCCAGCGGCCGTTGTTCGAGCTTCTCGACAGCAGCGGCGAAATGCCTCTGCCGCCGTATATCGTCCGTGACCCCTCGAAGCTACCGGACCCTTCGCTGACCGCTCTCGACAAACTTCGTTATCAAACAGTTTATGCACGCGAGCTCGGCAGTGCCGCCGCACCGACTGCCGGTTTGCATTTCACTCCATCCGTGCTGGAGACCTGTGCAAGCAAAAACATTGTCATGGCCGGAGTGACGCTTCACGTGGGACTGGGCACATTTCAGCCGGTGACTGCCGCAGATGTAAACGCCCACCAAATGCACTCTGAGTTGTGCAGTATTCCGGCATCGACCATGCAGAAAATCATCAGACACAGCGAATGCGGCTGGCCGATTGTTTTTGTCGGAACGACTGCATTCAGAACGGTTGAGTCTGTATTGCTGACGGCACTTTCTGTTCCGCTTTCCGAAGCATGTGAAGCGCGTCGACAGCGTCTTGGTCATTTGTTGAAATCTGGAGAGTTGCCTCACGAGGTTCTTCTTGGTGCAGCGGATCGGTGGATTTCCACCGACCTATTCATTCGCCCGAGAGATGTGAATTTTGTCTACCAGCCAGTCTGCGGCGAAGGAATTATCACCAATTTTCACCAGCCGGAGAGCACTCTTGTGATGCTCATTGCGTCGCTGCTCGGCTACGGACGCTGGCGTGAGTTGTACAGTCACGCGATTGCGTCGCGCTATCGCCTGTTCAGCTATGGGGATTCGAGTCTGCTAGTTTTTTCGGGAGTCCAATGAACTTAATACC
>JBEDKY010000176.1:0-3349 GCA_041171905.1 Pseudomonadota bacterium | reverse complement strand
CACAAGCACTCTGCAGTTCTTTTTGCCGAGCCTAATTTCAAAAACAGAAAAGTCGTTCTGCCAAATGATCCGAGCATGCCGTCATTGTGGGGAATGACCAAGATTTCTGCACCCAGTGCGTGGGATTCTTTCAAGGGCAATGATTCGGTGGTGGTGGCCGTGATCGATACAGGGGTGAATATAAATCACCCGGACTTGAAGGACAATGTCTGGAAAAACATCCGTGAAACTGCCGGCAATGGTGTTGACGATGATGGCAATGGCTACATCGATGATGTCAACGGATGGGATTTTGCATACGGAGACAACAATCCGAGCGACGTCGACGGACATGGTTCGCATTGCTCCGGTACTGTTGCAGCACGTGGGAACAATGGTCTGGGTGTTGTGGGTGTGAACTGGGTATCGCGAATCATGCCCGTCAAAGTTCTTGACGACAGCGGCTCAGGCTACAACTACGACATATACAACGGCATCATGTATGCCATCGCCAATGGCGCAAAAGTCACTTCAAACAGCTACGGAGGCGGTGGTGCCAGCTCACTGATCGCTTCAGCAATTAAATCGGCTCAAGATTCAGGTGTTTTGTTTGTCGCTGCGGCTGGCAACGAGTCGGCAAGTTCCGCATCGTATCCCGCGTACTTTACGAAGACCTACAATAACGTGATTTCCGTGGCTTCCACTGACTCAAACGATTCTCTCAGCTCGTTCTCAAACTACGGCGATGGAGTTGACGTCGCTGCTCCTGGTAGAGGAATTCTGAGCACATCGTTGGGACAAAATTATGTGACGCTCAGTGGAACTTCGATGGCAACTCCGCACGTTGCCGGCATGGCTGCATTTCTTTGGGCAGCGTCACCAAATAAGTCGATGGCCGATATTCGCTCTGCGATTGTGAATAACTCAGATGCGGTTGCAGCGCTGTCGGGAAAAGTTGCCGCAAATGGTCGGGTCAACCTGAAGGCGTCGTTGGATTCTATTGGTGGTGTGGTTGCGCCGATTCCCACTGCGACCCCCTCACCGTCGCCTTCTCCCACGCCATCTCTATCTCCATCACCGTCGCCCACAGCGACAGCTGTGCCAACAGCATCTCCTTCTCCGGCGCCGTCGCCGACAGCGACACCTGCACCATCACCATCTCCAACGCCTTCACCCTCACCAACACCTGCGCCGACCGTTACTCCAACTCCGGTTCCCACGCCGACCTTCGGTGATGGTTTGCGTTATCGAATTTATCGCGGCTTCTGGATGCGTCTGCCAAATTTCGATGCGCTGAGAGCAGTCCAACAAGGAATAACTTCTGTTGTCACAATTGCTCCAGCGAGTTTTGCGAATCAGTTTGGCATGGTGTTCGACGGGCAGATTTGGGTTCCCTCCGACGGAGAATATCAATTCTTCCTCAGGTCTGATGACGGGAGCCGGTTGACCATCAATGGGCAAATGGTCATCAATCACGACGGCTTGCATGCATTTAGCGAGCGTTCGGGGAATATTGTATTGACGGCGGGTTTTCACTCATTCCGCGTCGACTACTTTCAATTGCTCGGCGGCAGGGGCTTGCAACTGCAGTGGCAAGGACCAAGTTTTTCACGGCGCGCATTGTCGGAGCGGGGCGTTCTCTTTTACAAACGGTAAGTTTGGGGTCAGGAAGACGTCATGCGCTTTCCGCCGTCCGGATTTCAGCTGACTGGCGGAGATTCTTTCTCAAGCAGACAATATGCATCGCGCGCAAAAACATAATAGGCGGAGCCGAACGAGATGACGAATCCGCGCAGGCCATCGGCGAAGCCGCGTTTGAGAATGTAACGGCGGAAAAATTCCCAGATTGGACGGGTGAATAATTCGACCGCAAAGACTTTTCGCCGCGTGCGGCGCCGTTCTTTGCTGGCGAGTTCTGCATAGCGTGCGTTTTTTTCAAAGTACTGGCGCAGACTTGTGTAGCTGTAATGATTGATTGGCTGAGTGAGTTTTGTGACCTGCAAAGGGCCGTCTGCCTCAATTCCCTCATGCACATTTTTTTCATTGAAGCGGCAGTACCGCCGGTTGAAAACACGAGTTACACGGTCGGGCGACCAGCCGCAGCCCTGGATATGCTCACCGAGAAAAAAATTTCGCCGCGGAAAAGACAGCACCTGCGATAATTCTTCAGGCTTTAGATGACTGCTGATTTCCTGCGCGAGCTCATCGTTCATGCGTTCATCCGCATCCAGCCAAAGAACCCAGTCGTGACTTGCGGCATCGACTCCTACTTGCTTGGTGCCTCCAAAACCTTTCCACGGACTTGAGATAAGCCGGGCGTTTTCGAATTGACTGACGATGGAAGTAGTTTGGTCGGTCGAACCGTTGTCGACGACAATCACTTCATCAAACGAAACCAAACTTGAGAGGCAATCGGCGATGTTGGTTTGTTCGTTGCGCGTCATGATCACAACGGACAGCTTGTGTGATTCTGCACGCTCGATTGATGCCATGAATGGCGACCCCGAGGTGAATGAAGAAAAATGGAGCGGGAAACGGGTCTCGAACCCGCAACCCTCAGCTTGGAAGGCTGATGCTCTAGCCAATTGAGCTATTCCCGCTCTCGTGGTGGGGAGAAGTGGATTCGAACCACTGAAGACTAAAGTCAGCAGATTTACAGTCTGCCCCGGTTGGCCACTTCGGTATCTCCCCAGACGCCGGCCAGTGATAATCAGCTGGCGGGGTCATGTCAAGCAATCAGGAACCCACTGTGATTCCCGATATCTCAGGCCCAAGCCGGTGCTCTGTGTGGAGAAGACACAAGGAGTGATGGGGAGTGTATTTATTAATTTTGATATTAATTAAATTATAACCATTAATAACAGATCGTTATATTATAATTACCGATTGGTAATATTTTTTTTCGAGAGGGGATTTGCACCCTGCGGCAAGCCGTTGCACACGGCGCCTTCCCCTTGTTCGGAATCTCGGAGGTTTGTTCGGAGTTATGATCTCGCGGTTGATGAAAATTGGCACATCGGGCTGTGTCGACTTGAGTCTGTTGGCGTTGATTTCAACGCGTGAAAAGAGCTGCGCTGGTTGCCCGCCGCAGGAGAGTGGCAGGGCCATCGATGCTGAACTCGCGCCGGACGAGCTCCTGCGCAGAGTTGAGGACAACCGCCTGCAGCTGGCAGTTGTCAGCTTGGACCACCTGCTCGACCATGCGCTGCAGCACCCAGAGCCGCGCGTCAGGATTCTCGGCCCTCTGCTTGGCGGAGATTGCCGCGCGTTGGTCACACTCGCAAATCGCGCACATCGCACTTTGGGTGCCGCACATCCGACGGCAGCCTATGCGCGCTGGGAGGACGTCAGTTGTGCCCTAGACCTTGAA
>JBEDKY010000175.1:0-7651 GCA_041171905.1 Pseudomonadota bacterium | reverse complement strand
GATGGAGCGAACCTGATGAATAAATGGAGAAGGCAAAAACGACCGTGGCAACTAGCAAACCGCCAGCGCATTGCAGTGCCCACGCGGCAGCAAGTTTTTTTTCACCTCCGACTTGAGCATTCCAATATGGGATCATGCTCCAAAGGCCCGATGTGAGGCTCAGGGCGGAAACTGACGACAGATAGACCGAGAACATTCGGTAAGAAGCGAAATCGGCACGAAGGTACTCGCGTGCAATCACGACAGGGACGATGATGTTGAGCAGGGAAGTGAGCGTTTGCACTGCACCCTGCACATGCGCATGTCCTTCAAAACGTCGAATGAGCCGCAGCGATTGACCAACAATCAAATCGCCCGTCATCCAGACAAGTGTCGTCAGCCAGATCGCAAAAAACATTGGCCGTTGCTTTGCTATTTTGAGCCCCTCGGTAGACATCACGCGCAGTCCGGTCTTTTTAAGCTCTTGGGAATGGGAGTCGGATGCCAGCGACTCAGTCTGCCCCTGTCTCCACAAGTAGTGCGGCGTCATGATGAGGGTGGCCGGAGCGATGCGCACAATTCTCAATAGAAAGTCCATGTCCTCGCAACGCCACAGCCTTTCGTTGAAACCGCCGGCCTGTCGCCAGAGGGAGCGTTCAATGACAAGCCCTGAGGGCTGCATCCAGTTGCCAAAGAGAGCCTGAAATTGCGCAGGACCATGCCAAATTTTCGAATTATATTTTTGCGGAAACAGAAACGAAAAGAGTTTTTCAGATGAGCGAAATGCCGGAAACGCAGCGACAAAGCCCTGCCGCCCTGCTTTTGCGTTGAGTGTTTTGTCAGTCAGTTCAAAGTTTAAAACGACAAATCGGCAATCAGGGGTCTGCTGAATCACCTGCATTGCTTTTTGGATGTAATTTTCATGCCAGACGTCATCGGAATCGAGAAATGCAATCCATTGATGATTCGTCCTTCCTGCTCCCAGGTTTCGCGCAGCAGATGGACCTTGCCTTTGACTGATGCAAAGCGTGATGTCGTCTTGCTGCCCGCACCATGTCAGCGTTTCATCGGTAGAACCGTCGTCGACAACTATAATTTGGTCGACTTTTTGGGTTTGACGACGCACCGAGCTGATCGCTTCTTGTAAAAGCTGCAGTCGATTGTAGGTAGGTATGACGACCGCAATGGAGAAGCTCATAGAGTGCCCTGCGGCACACTGGCGTCTTGCGACGAAGGAAAGAGGCATTCAATAAGCTCATCACGTGCTTTGTCATAGAGACGGGAACTCCGGCTCCAGCGAAAGGCTGTCTCTGCCAGCGAAAATTTTTCCCTAACCCGATTCAAGCATTGTGGAGCGTTCAGCTTTGCATATGCGATGTATTCGGCATCGAACGAAGCCTGCCGCCACAATTTCATCCGCAGCGACGGCAGCGGAGTTTCCTCCTTCAATGCGAACTTTCCCGCACGAGCTGGATAAAACAACGTTCCGTCGCCGTTGCCGCTGAAATCCCAAAGACCTTCCCAAGGTTCAACTCCGGGAGATTTTCTCCAGCTGTTGTTCACACTGTAATAAAGAATTCTCTGTAAATTATAGACCTCAGACATCCACGGCCAGACGCGGATGTAAGACGCATTTCGCTCGATGACAAAATCGGGTTCACCGCTCGAGAAATCGGACCCGCACCCATGGCTCATGCAACTGACATAGGCCCACAGCTGATGTTCGGGCGTCAGCTCAGGTGAGCCCTCCCGTTCAAGGGTCTGCAGAAGAGGGGCGAAGATTCGAATCGAATCGAGCAGACTTGGCCACGGATAGATTGTCACAAGCGCAGACACTTGCGGTGCCCCCTGACGCAGGCTTTCGGTCATTTTTCTCAGCGCGTGGAACTCTTCCTGCTGAGGTTCATCCCAAAGATAAACGAAGGGCTGCCGCGAGATGCGTTCCTGAATCTCCGCCTCTTGCGGATCGGCCGAGCGGACGTCAAGGAACTCTCGCCAGCGCTTCCAGTATTTCAATCGCTCTTGCTCATCGGAGTGGTCGATTCGTGGGACATCTATTTCTGCCCACCAAGGAAGTTCGCTCACAACTGTATTCAAATATGACAATTGTGGAGAAGGATCGCGCGAAAGAAGAAATTCGTGGTTGAGCTGCTCTGCCTCCTTCTTAAATGGATGTTTGATCCATGCTTTGAGGGGAAGAATCCGATGCGCAACCATTTCCTTGATGTACTTCTGTGTCAGCGCGCCTTCGCGTGCATCTGAACGGCCGAAATGTGCCAAGGATGCAAAATACGGAGTAAACTCGGCTGAAAGCGGTAAGGCCCACGGCTCACTCAGGGTGAAGGGCAGGATTCTCAGCGTCATAGTCCATCTGCGCGCAGGTTCCGCGCCATGGTTGAGCTGTTGTCGGGGATGCATGGTACTCTCAAAGTATAGAGAAAGATCTTCAGGAAAGGCATTTTCCGCAACGCTTAGGTCGGCAAACAGCCACTGTGCGTCGGCAAATTCGGGATTCGTGCAGTCAAGTGAATCTTGCAGCGGGACGAGCGCATCCACATAAGCGCCTGTGCGTGCTCCCTCAAACGAGGGATTCTTCAGGTTGACTGTGCGACCCAAATACCATTGCACGCCGACAAGTGAATCATCGGGAGCACCGCGAAGCGCGGGAAGTGTGCCGCAAAAATCATTATTTTCAAAAATGATCAGCCGCTTTTCTCCGGCGGCAAGGGAGATTGCAAGATGCCCTTTAAAATCATCGGCGAGCAGATATTCTGGTTTTTCCAACGTTGCAGTGAAGCGCTGAACGCTCAGTGCACACACACTCGACGACAAACTCAAATTGATCAATAAGGCAAGAAAATGAATCCACGAACGATGTACAATTTTTAGAGCTTGTGAATAGACGCACTGGTACTCTTGAGCCATTTTTTCACTGCTGTGACCTTCTCGGAACTCGCCGCGGCTTTGCCACGCCAATGCTCGATGGCACGAACAAGCCTCTGTCTCTTTAAGAAACCCAACGAAAGTTTGAACATCGCCAGAATTTGATTCTCTAGCAGCAAACTGTGCATACGGCATGACAGCCTGATGACCTTCAATATCTGTCAGAAGAGCCGGCAAACCAGAACCAATCGCCTCAAACACGGCGAGAGGCATGCCTTCTTCCTCGGACAAGGAAACAAACCCGTCGGCGGCAAACAGCCAATCAGAGGGATGATCAGTTGCTCCCAGCAACAGGACAGACTCTTCCAAGCATGAACTTTTTTGGAAGATCGGCGCGAGCGATTCACGCATAAATGTGGGCTCGACGGGCCCGACTATCACAAGCTTCCATTTTTGTCTGACTGAAGCCGGCAAATGCGCCCACGTTCTCAGAAGACGTTCGTGCCCCTTCCCTGCAACAACACGCCCCAGCGACAGAAGCCAGCTCTTTTTGAAGTCTTCGTGCTTGAAGGACGACATACCAACAGCGTGATGTGCCAAGAGGCGTGAGCGCGCCTCAGGACGGCTGACAAACGCTTTTGCGAATTCAATTCCGTTAGCTACGACAACAAGTTTGTGTCGCGGGATTCCGAGATTTTTATATTGCTGAGCAATGGACGGCGAAACCGTACAAATTGCCTTTGCAGCCATACAAAAGAGCTTTTCATAAAGGGAGTATCGGCGGAGTCCTTTGCGGAAGTGAACGAAGCTGTGCTGTGTGTGGACAACTTTAACGCGCATGAAGCAGCACAGGGCAACAGCAACGCCATAGATCAGCGCACCCAAATCGTGTGTATGGATCACGCGAATTTTTTCAGCGACGATGATCCTTCGTAAGGCAAGAACTGTCTTTGTGCAAAAACCGTGGCCCTTTTGCAGAGCAGTGAATGTGACACCGGAATGTTCAAGACGCCTGATGAGTTCTTGACTCAAGCCCGAGCGTTCATAGGCGGCGACCCGACAATCCACATCGGCTGCCTTGAGCTGGTGCGCGAGCGTCACAATCATCCGCTCCAGTCCGCCCAGTGCCAAATACTGAGTGAGGATGAGAATCTTCATAGCAAGACACCATCCTCTTGAATGACGCGCACAACACGAGCCGGATTCCCGGCAAGAACACTCCTTGGCGGGTATTCGCCGGCAACCACAGTGCTTCCACTGGCAATCGTTGTTCCTGAACCGATTCGCGCGCCCTTGAGAATCGTTGTGTTGGCACCAATCCAGACGTCGTCGCCAATCAAAACGGGCGCACATACCGGTTTCCAATGCGACAGCAACGCCTCATCGGATTCAATTCTTTCTGCACCAAAGCGCGGATAAAACCTTCGGCACATGCGCTTGACTTGTTCCGCGCGGACGATGGGATCCACCGGATGTGGGTCATGGTCTTGTATGAACACATTCCAGCTGGTCAGGCACCTCCTGCCAATCGAAACACGCAAACGCGAGAAAATCCGACAATCGCCAATGATGCTGCAATCACCGACGTGAATTTCGCCATCTCCGAGAGCCTCGAGGCGGGCATTCTCAAAGACGATGCTGTGATCACCCAAAAAAATCCGCGCGCGCGGGCCAATTGCAGACAATGCGCGAATGCGTTGAATCCTGACATTCTTGCCGCATCTCAGCGCCCTCCGATGAAAACCCGACACCTGCAAAACAAAGTGTGTCAGAGAAAACATCGCAAAATTTCTGACCATTGCCGGCACTTTGAAAAATTGCTCACGGAAGGCGATTTTTACAAGACTCGAAAATCGCTCACCGTCGGCATGAAGATGCCGGTTTGAAGAATGTTTCAGCTCCATTTGAAGTCATCCTCGAGTTGACGATTCACGCCAAAAATCATGCGCAGAGCGCGCCACGAAGCCTTGAATGCCGGATTTTTGAAGATTGCCATCGCGATCGGAAGAGCAAAGAAAATTATGACAGCCGGCCAGATCAAACTCGCACCCGCAATTGTCTGCTCCAGAGCTGCACTGAACAGCGCCATCACAAACAGGCCAACCGGCAGAGCCCAAATCAGCCGAAAGATTCGCCGCAATGAGACAACAAGGACGCGGGGAGCCAAGCGATATGCGACGGGAATCAGGAAGCGAATCCACTGCAGGTTTCCCAACACCATCCGCATGCGTGCGGTGGACTCCTGGCTCTTTGGACGCGGCGATGAATCCGTCACAACAAAGCCACCAATGCCGTTTGCCGCATAGAGAATTCTTTGCAGCGGAAACAAAACTCTCAACATCAATGGCAGAGCAACATCATCGTTCAGCCATTGGCGACCGGAGAGTGCTTTGAGTGCAGCAACCAGCGACTCTCTTCTGTAAAAAACGGTTGCCCCATGAACAGATATTGGGCCGCCCGATTTGTTTTCAATCGTCTTGAGCAGTGCCTCGAGAAGCCAAAGATAACGGCTTGCGCGTCCCGCCCTGCCAACCCTGTATCCGGCAGCGAAGCAGGATAAATTTTCAAGACACAAATAGGGCAACGCATTCCTCAATATCCGCTTGTCCCAAACCGCTCCGGCATCGACAAATGCAACCCATTCGGAGCTCGAACTGCGCAACAGCTCCTGCAGAACTCGCCACTTGCTTCTCAAGGAAAAGCTGCGGATTTCGACCGAATAACCATCCGCATCTGTTGCGGTGTCGTCTGTGCAGCTGTCCAACCCGACAAAAACGTTGACTCTCAAACCTTTAAATATTTTCTGCGCTTCGTCTTTTGCGCTCTGAATTGACGCAAGAGTCTCCCGCAGACGATTTTTCTCGTTGTGACATGGAATGAGAACATCAAATGAATCAACGTCAATGAGTTGCTCACCATGAACTTCCTTCATTCGGTAAAAATAGTAAGAAAAAATCGGAAAAAACGGACAGGCAAGTACACCCAGAACTATGCCGACAAGCAGCAGAATCCACCACATGACATCCTCCTGATTCAGAGAGTACGAATCGATCTCGTCACTGATGCCAATCGCTGGGTGCAATAAACTGTACTATTTTTCAGGCTGACGCAGTCTCAGATAAATTGGGTATGACGTTCCCGTAAAAGTCGACAAGCCCAATCCCTCAATGCGGCAGGACCCGTCTTTGTTCTTCTCTGCCAAAAGGCGCAACGCAAGCGGAACATTCCACTGCAGATTGATGAATGTGAGTCTGCCGGTACTTGGGTTATAGCGGCCAAACGAGTATGGCAAATGAAGCTCGGAACCGTTCGACCTGAACACCGAAGCATATTGCCGCGGGCCAATTTGAGTCATCACAAACCGCCCTTCAATGTCACCCAATCGCGCATCGTAACTGCCGAGAAGCTTTTCTTCCGGACACGGATTTTGGCTTGTGGCCCTGACCCATGCTTCACGAATTGCTGTAAATCTGATTTTTTTAAACTCATTGGGCTCGAGGATAGTTCCCTCAATCCGCAAGTAATTTTCCAGAAACTTGATGCTGATAGTCGACGGCGTCGCAGTCGCAAAGGACAACCGGCTCGAGAGAAATTTTGGATCGCCATCAAACGAGAGCTTTTGAAAAACCGTTGGCTTCAAGTCGGGATGACTCAAGGCTCCGACAATTCCAAGTTCGCCTCCGGTTGAGAAAATAACAAAGCGCAGGTTCTCTGCCTCTTCCGCAAGCGGCCCTTCGATTGTCTGCAAACGAAAGACACCCTCCCAGCCATCGTTCACCTCGAGCAACTGATTGGAAAGTGTCGATGCCAACAACAACGCATGGCGGACAACGTAATCGGCATCGCCTTGCGCCATGATGGTCGCTTCAGATTTTCGTGCAAAACAAACCAGTTCCTGAATGACCAACGGATCCTTTTCCGACTCAGCCCGGCGTAAAAAGAAGTCGAGCGCCGCATAACGCTGTGTCTCGCCTGCGAGCTCCTTGAATCCCTCACTGAGCCTCTTGCAGTCACGCCACACCCACTGCAGAAGAAGATAAATGCTTTGGTCACGCAGTCCCTTGGCCTCGCGCAAGACATAATCGGCGTCGCCCAGCCTGCGCACCAAATCTCCTGCCTGACGGGCAAAATCACTCAGGTTGACGAGTTTCTTTTCGTCTTTTTCCTTCGAGAAGTCTTGTCTCAACCTGCTTAAAAGTTGAAATCTATAGGACTCATTCTTGCCTTCCATTTTTTTGATTTCTTCAGAAATATCGCAGACGGGAAGTTCACAGGCTGAAGCGCTTGGCGTCATCGAAAAAGTCAGTAAGAGAAAAAAGTAGAACATCGGCAAGCAGAGAATTTGCGCCGCCGCAAACGTCGGGGTGGTTTGTTGTATTCGCAATGCCGGTTGGGACGATCGTGTCATAAACACCTCGACAGACGGCACATTCAACTGCGCGGGAGTTTATGACAGAGCAGGTTCGGCCTGTCGCTGTTCTTTTTTTACAAAGCCATCAGGCTCGCACATGAACTGTAGAGCGTGTCTGCACTCAGTCCGGAACCACCATACCGTCTTTGATACGGACGGTGCGCCGCGCCAACTGCATGACTCGAGGGTCGTGAGTTGCAAATAAGAATGTCGTGGAATGGTCGCGATTGAGTTTCTGCATCAGCTCGAGAATCTGATCACTCGTTTTGGAATCAAGGTTGGCCGTTGGTTCGTCAGCAAGAACCAGCCGCGGTTGTGTGATGAGTGCGCGCGCAATGGCAACACGCTGCCGCTGACCGCCGGAGAGCTCATCGGGCT
>JBEDKY010000174.1:0-9746 GCA_041171905.1 Pseudomonadota bacterium | reverse complement strand
GTGAGGAAACCATCTGCAGACACAGGTCACCTTTCATTCCGTGCACGGCGCCTTCGTTGCTACGCGGATGAATCAAGACAACTGATGCGAGCAATGCGGTGTCAGATGCTGTTGCGCTTGAGTTTATTCCCTGATTTATTCTGCGGGCCAATTCCCGGACCATTGCCTGAACCCGCGGGTCGCGGGGATCAAAATCAGGCCGCAAATCCGCAAGCCGATCCGGCAAAGGCTCGCGCTCCAGCGCAGCCGAAGAGCGTCCGGCGAATGCCTGTGTCCGCTTGACATAATCTGTCCAAAAATCGCCAAATCGCACCGGCGTCCCGAACGCAACTTCGACGCGTCCGTAATTGCCGAAAAGATATCTGAGCGAACGAATCAGCTGAAAAAACGATTCGGCTTCCTTCTTGGCGCCGCTCAGCTCACGCGCATATGAGTTGTCTTCCATAACTTTGTCATAGGAAATGAACACCGGACAAAAGTAAGTGTTCTCGGCACGGCGTCGTAAAATACTGTTGACGCACATGGACGTCAGGCCGGTTTTGGGCACGAGCAGCCTGCCGATGCGCGAGCGCCCGCCCTCGTGAAAAAACTCCAGCGGATGGCCGTTTGTGAGCAGAAAATCAACGTAACTGGAAAAGACCGCACTGTAGAGCTTGTTTCCAGCAAACGATCTGCGCAAGAAGAACGCACCGCCGCGACGGAGAATCGGCCCTGCCGGAAAAAAACTCAGATTGACGCCCGCGGCGATGTGCGGCGGAGCCAACCCTTTGCGCTTCATCAGATAAGACAGCAACAGATAGTCCAGATGACTGCGGTGACAGGGAATCCAGATGACCTGTCCCTGTTTGGTCACCTGTGCGACCGCATCCAGATTGCGGACGCGAACCCCCTGAAAGATGCGCGTCCAGATGAAATCAAGCACGGTCTCCATCGCACGGATTGTGCTGTAGTTGTATTTGGAGGCGATCTCACGCAGATAGTACGCAGCTTTTTTCAACTGCTTGTTAGAGCGATCAGCAGAGCCAATGAGCCTTTTGATTTCCTGACTGGCAAGAATTCGCTGACTGACCGTCGCAAGATCGTAGACAACAGGACCGCACGCGGCTGTCCGTTCGCGCTGAAATTCAATCAGCATCGATCTGCGCGTCCGCCTCCCGACGAGCAGCTCTTCTCCCTGTTCAGGCTGTTCGAGTTCAACCGGCGCAGCAAAGTGGACGCGCAACAAACCGCCATGAATCAGCAACATGAAGAACTTCTGAAAAACGTTTTCTGTTCCCTCATCAGGGAACAAAGAGCGCAGCAAAATATTGCGGTCATTGCGATCGGGAATGCGACTCCAAAAAACCTGAACCGGCATGAGCACGAGTTGCCCGCGCTTGACGCGATGATCATTTTGAAGAACTTCGCTCAGCGCAGGGCTGAAGTAATCCTTGCGGCTGCGCGGAATGAAACTGATCTTTCTGGTTCGCATCGACAGCAAGCCGGCATGCCGGAAGCGATTGGGACGTGCCTCGTGCCAGATTCGAGGCATACCCATTTTTTTCAACGCTTTGTTAACTGCAAGCAAATCAAGGACAGACATCCTCGGCAAAACGTAGATCACGTCTTTGCCGTCAGTGACTTTTTTAAACCATGCCTCCGGTTCTTCAGTCGGTGTCAGCTGCAAACGAAAAAGCATGCGCAAGGGAGTCAACAAAAACAACCATCGGGAAAAATGCAGACCCAGCAGGCGGAACATCAAATCACCTTATTGTTGGTTTGCCCCCTGCCGAACGAAGTCCAGCAGAGTTTCAAGACGATCGGGCTCATGAGTGAGAACAATATTATCGATAAGTCGCGTTCTGACTCCATCTCCACCCTGAACAAAACCGGCAATGGCCAGAACGCTGTCCTGAGTGATTTTGTCATTGCAGAGCGAAAGATTTTTCGCATTTCTGATTTCACAATACTGCAGCTCAAAGCCACTTTCGGAACTCAGTATTTCAAGAGCGGCAGCGAGCACTGTTTGTGAATCTGAATTCCCATCAAGAAAGCAATGACCTGCAGCGCGCAACGCCCTCGGAATGCAGAGCGCACTCTTGCGGGCTCCGTCATCGAGATAACGGTTGCGGCTGCTGAGCGCGAATCCATCTCCATCTCGCACCGTGGGTACGCCCATAATGCAGGTCGGATGGTCAAGATCGGCCGCCATGCGCGCAATGATTGTGAACTGCTGAAAATCTTTGAGACCAAAATATGCTCTGTCAGCTGAAACGCAATTCAAGAGCAGAAGCACAACTGTGCAGACACCTGCAAAGTGATCGGGCCGGTAGGCACCGCAAAGCACGTCCGACATCTCCGAGACATTCACCTGTGTTTTGAAATCAGCGGGATAGAGTTCATCTGCCGTCGGCGCAAAGACAATCTGCGCACCCGCCTTTTCACACAGCGCACAATCAGCTTCGAATGTACGGGGATACTTCGCGAAATCTTCCTGCGGCCCAAATTGTTTTGGATTGACGAAGATTGACACGACGGTGATGGAGTTATCCTTACTCGACTTGCGCACAAGGGTGGCATGGCCATCATGAAGTGCTCCCATAGTCGGCACGAAACCGACCGTAGCGCGCACGCCTGCCTCCTCGATCGTTGATCGCAGCGCGGCAATCTTGGTTTTAAGTTCATGACGGGTGCGGGCAACCAATATCCCCAAAGTTTTATCCCCCTAAATAAGCCTTTTGCAGGTTCTCATCATTGAGAAGTTGAGCGGCCGGACCACTTTGTACAACTTCACCGACTTCAAGAACATATGCTCTGTGAGCAATGCGCAACGCCATACGCGCATTTTGTTCCGCGAGTAGGACAGTCATGCCCTCTTTGCGGTTGAGCTCAAGAATTTTTTGGAAAATCTGTTGCACCAGCAACGGTGCGATACCCAGACTGGGTTCATCCAGCAAAAGAAGGGAAGGCTTTGCCATCAGAGCCCTGCCGATGGCCAGCATCTGTTGCTCGCCGCCCGAAAGGGTATGAGCATCCTGCGAAAGTCTTTCCTTGAGACGCGGAAACAAGTGAAAAATGCTTTCGAGTTCTTTGTTCAGTTCTTGCTGCGATGCCTTTCGGGCAAACGCTCCGAGCAGCAAATTCTCCCGCACCGACAAGTCAGGAAAAACCAGTCGTCCCTCGGGAGACTGCGCAAGCCCCAGACGAACTATTTGATGGCTGGGCACAGTTGTCAGAGAGACTCCCTTGAATTCAATCCGACCGCTCGCCGGCCGCACCAATCCTGAGAGAGTGCGCATAGTTGTTGTTTTACCGGCTCCGTTGGATCCGACAAAAGTCACAATTTCACCCTGATTGACATTAAAACTAACGTTTTTAAGAGCGACGATGGCGCCGTATCGAACGGTCAGATTGTCGACGGAAAGAAGACTCACACCCGTTCTCCTTGCGAATTGTCTTCGCCGCCGGCTTCAACGTCGGCGCCCAGATACGCTTCGATCACTTTCGGATCACGCTGCACCTCGGCTGGTGTGCCAACACAAATCACTTCGCCGTGATCGAGCACAGTGATCTGCGAACACAGATTCATGACAAACTTCATGTCGTGCTCAATCAACAAAACGCCGAGGCCGAAGCGGGCAACGATCTCGCGGACCAATCCGGCCAGCTCGTCCTTTTCGGTCGGGTTCATACCCGCCGCAGGTTCATCCAGAAGGAGTACTTTTGACTGCGTCATCAGCGCGCGGGCTATTTCAAGCTTCCGCTGCAGACCATACGGGAGCGAGGTTGCCTCCCAATCGGCATAATCTGAAAGACCGACAAATTTCAAAACCTCGAGCGCTCGTTCATGCAGGCCGTGTTCGAATTGAACCGTCTTTGGCATTGCAAACAAACTCGTCAGGCTCGTTCCACGCCGCTGCCAACTGAGCGCCGCAGTAACGTTTTCAAGGACGTTGAGCCCCGCAAAAAGCCGGATGTTTTGAAATGTCCGTGCCACTCCAGCGCGCGAAATCACATGCGCACCGCAGCCTGTCAGTTCATCGCGCCCCAAATACACTTTTCCCTCGTTGGGTGTGTAGACGCCGGTGATGAGGTTGAAGACGGTTGTTTTTCCAGCGCCATTCGGACCAATCAAACCGACAATCTGTCCGGCAGGAACGCTGAGTGAAAACTTCTGCACGGCCACCAAGCCGCCGAATCGGATCGTCAGATTGTCGGCCCGCAAAAGGATGTCAGGCGCAGCGGCACTGCCGCCATTTGGAACGCTCATGACTTTCCTCCTGCAGCTGCAGCTCGAGCCGATGATTTCCTCTTCGGCAACAGGCGAACAATCAGCGACTGCAAACCCTTGGGGCTGAATAACATGACAAAAATGACAATGAGCGCAAAGTAGATCATCCTTTGCTCACGTATTGCCTCGGGAGCAAAGCGCAACACTTCGGGAACGGCAACAAGAATCAGTGCACCGAGCACGCTGCCAAACAAACTCGTCATGCCGCCAATGACGACCGCAAGAACGATGATCACACTGCGCGAGAAGTCTGCTTCATCGGGACTGATGAATTGAAGTGCATGCACATAGAGCGCACCTGCAAGTCCGGCAATCGCCGAACCGATGACAAACGCTGAAAGTTTGCTTGAGTAAGTATTAATACCAAGACTCCGCGCGGCGATTTCGTCGTCACGTGTCGCCTGAATCGCCATTCCCAAACCGGTGCGGCGGAACCTGTGAAGCATCCACCAGACCAAGGCAAGAACTACGAAAACCCAAAGGAGCGAGCTGAGTTTGGGAATACCCGTAAAACCGCGAGTACCACCCACAGCTTCAATATTTTTCAACGCTGTTCCAAGAATTTCGGCAAATCCAAGCGTTGCCATCGCAAGATAGTCGCCCTGCAGGCGCAAGCATGGAACTGCTACAAGCAGACCTGCGAGCATTGCCGAAATAGCCCCTACACCGAGCGAGAGAAGCATCATCACAAATGGTTGCGTGATTCCCAGCGCAGGAGCTGCATAAACGGTAAATGCTGCAGCGGAATAACCGCCGACCGCGTAGAAGGCGGCATGCCCCAACGAAAGCAGACCTGCACCACCCAGAATGAGTTGCAAACCCAGTGCCTGTATCGCAGTGATGCCAAAAAGCATGAGCGGCAGAATGGAGTATTCAATCAACTGTTCCATCGCATCACACCTTGACCATTCTTGCTTTGCCAAGCAGACCCTGCGGACGCAGCAACAAAACCAAAATCAAAATAAAGAATGCCGCGCCGTCTTTGTAGGTTGAGAGATCGTAACCAACCAACAGGCGCTCGGCGATACCAAGCACAAGCCCGCCGACCAGCGCTCCCGGAATCACTCCGATTCCGCCCAGAACTGCTGCTGCGAACGCTTTCAAACCACTTGAAATTCCCATGAAGGGCGTGACCTGATTGTCGGCCATGCCTTGCAAAAGACCAGCGACAACTGCCAGAGCGGCGCCGATGAAGAACGTCAGCGAAATGGTAAAATCGAACGGAACACCGACAAGCCGGGCTGCATTCGGCTGCAATGCCAGTGCACGAATTCCACGTCCTGGACGCGATTTGCGCAGGAAAAGCTCAAGACCAACGGTCACGCCGACCGCAACAAGGAAGATCA
Source organism: Pseudomonadota bacterium (assembly GCA_041171905.1). Classification (GTDB taxonomy): domain Bacteria; phylum Bdellovibrionota_B; class Oligoflexia; order Silvanigrellales; family Silvanigrellaceae; genus RFOM01. Next base: position 4,130 of record JBEDKY010000174.1, on the reverse strand, counting down.
GCAAATCGCGGTGCCTGATGACAAGATCACCCCAATCAAAAAGGCCCTCGGGCAACTGCGGCAACACAACTTCGCCACTGCCTTTGACTGCGGCCGTCAGCCAATTCGTCACCGAACTATCAGGTAATTGTGCAGGGTAGCTCTGCGGATTGGGACCAAGAATCGCCTGAACCAAATTTTGCAGCAACAGGCTCAAACCAACGGCGGTGATCAATGGCGCGAGTTTTCCGGCTCCACGCAGGGGCTTGTAGCAGAGACGCTCCATGATGACCGCAAACAATCCGACAAAGGTCATTCCCAAGGCCAGCGCCATCGGCCACGGCAAGCCCAGCGAGATGGCGTACATGACAAAGTATGCACCCACCATAAACAACTCGCCATGGGCAAAGTTGACAAGCTGAAGCACTCCGAAAACCATCGAGTAGCCAAGAGCAATGAGCGCGTAAACGCTTCCCACCGCAAGCCCGTCGACGATGTATTGAATGAGGTCAAACACCAGTTCATCACCCTCTAAAATTCAGGGAGAAGGCTTCCAAATGGAGAGCCTTCCCGATAATCAACTGCGACGGGTTTGAATCAAGGGTTGACGCGGGTCAGGAATTTGAATTCCTTTTCTGTCGTCTGAACGATGACAGCAGGCTTAACCGCATTGCGGTTCGCATCAAGAGTGATGGTACCAGTGATGCCGTCGAAGTTGCGCATTCCCGCAATCGCGTCGCGGATTTTGCTGGGGTCGCTGGAACCTGCCTTTTTCACCGCGGCGCGCATGAAGAAGCCGGCATCATAACCAAGCGCCGCCATGGCTCCTGGGTTTTCTTTGTTGCGCGACTTGTACTCTTTCACGAACTCCTGAACGCGCGGGTCGGTGTCGTCGGCAGCGAAGTGACTTGAAACGTAATGTCCTGTGGCTGCTGCAGGGCCAGCAATCTTGAACAGGTCAGGACTGTCCCATCCATCCGTTCCGAGGAACTTGGTGTTGAGCTTGAGCTCTTTGGCTTGGCGCAGAATTGAACCTACCTGAGTGTAGTAGCCGGGGATGAAGACCACATCCGGAGTCGCCTTGCGCACCTTGATGAGCTGAGTTTTGAAGTCACGGTCTTTTTGCGAATAAGAGATGACCAAGTCGTCTTTGATCGTGCCGCCTGCCGCAATGAATGCCTTCTTGAAGGAGTCACGCAGTCCACGACTGTAGTCGGAATCGGAGTCAACCAAGATGGCTGCCGTCTTGGCCTTGAGAGTGGTGGTTGCAAACTTTGCCATCACCGCACCCTGAAAACTGTCGACAAAACAGATGCGCGAAATGAAATCCTTGCCTGCAGTGATCGTGTCGTTGGTCGACGCGTGAGTCATCAACGGAATTTTCGCGGATTGAGCAGCAGTCGACGCAGCGATGGTGTTTGAGCTGGCGACTTCGCCGATAATCACATTGACCTTGTCGGTCGAAATAAGCTTATTGACAGCCGCAGCCGAACCAGACGGAGTCCCTTGGGTGTCCTCAACCTGAAGCTTCACTTGCGGAGCATCTTTGCCGGCCTTTTCAAGAGCAAGCTTGAGACCGTTGAGTGATTCCTGACCGAAGGTGGCTTTGTCACCGGTCAGGGGCAGGATGACACCCACTTTAACTTCACTTGCCGCAGCACTGGCCAAAGACGAAATTCCCAGACCAAGCGAGCAGAGAGCGGCTGACAAAACTGTAAGAGCAACGCGGCGCGACGGATGACTGTGCATGGTCATGGGAACTCCTGTGTGGCCCTGGTAGTGTTCCGTAGGGCAGAACTCTGGTTTATGAACATGAAGACCTATCTGGTATGTCACCAGAGTCGGGAAATTTCAAGTGACTCAACACCGGACTGCACGCCAGAGGGGCATCCAATGCGCATTTGTATCGCACAGACCCGTATAAAAGCCGCAGCACCTGAAGATAACTTCGCCGAAATCGAAAAAGCGATCGCGCACGCACGTTCAGAACAGGCGGACTTAATCATCTTCCCAGAAATGGCAGTGCCGGGATACTTTGTCGGCGACGGCTGGGAACGTCCGGCGTTCATCCGAAAGTGCGAAGATTTCAATCGACGCATTGCTGCACTGAGCGGTGATACGGTGCTCATTTTTGGCAGCGTCGCAAGCGATCCGCATGCACGCAATGAAGATGGCCGACTGCGCAAATACAACGCGGCGTTCATTGCCCAGAACGGGAAGTTGCTCGAGAATCCTTGCATCGGCATGCCATTCTGGCCAAAAACATTGATGCCCAACTACCGTGAATTCGACGACTCGCGGCACTTTTTCGATCTGCGCAAGCTGGCAGCCGAGCGCCAGCAAAACGTTCAATCTCTCCTCAAGCTTTTGCCTCTCACTCTGCGCAACGGCAAGACCCTGCGACTCGCGCTCGGCGTCTGTGAAGACGCATGGTCGGACGACTACTCGCTCAATCCCTACGAACTCATGAGCTCCCACGGCGAAAAGCCGGACCTGCTGGTCAACATCAGCTGCTCACCGTTCACGCTTGGAAAACACGAACGAAGAAAAAAGCTCTTTGCAGGACTCAACAAAAAATTTTCCTGTCCCGTGGTGTACGTGAACGCCGTCGGCTCGCAGAACGTGGGCAAGACTATTTTCACATTTGATGGTGATAGCGGAATTTACAATCACTCAGGCTTTCACGGAATTGCTCCAGCTTTTAAGGTTGCAACGCGCACGTTCGACCTGCAAACCGTCGCAAGTGAACATACGTCATCCGATAGTTTCTCACGTAGCGCTGAATTGCATGCTGCGCTGGAAGCGGGTCTTACTTTTGTCAGAGATGAATGGAAGCTCGAAAGGACGGTCATCGGTGTCAGCGGCGGCATCGATTCCGCATTGTCTGCAGTGCTGCATGCGCGGGTGTTTGGTGCGCAAAATGTTTTTTGTGTCAACATGCCATCGCGCTTCAATTCGCAACTTACGATTGGCGCCGCGCAAAAACTAGCAAAAAATCTTGGCTGCTCGTTCGCGTCGCTCAGCATTGAGGATTCCGTTAAACTTACCCTCAACCAACTCGATGACGCCCGACAACAGGGTTTACCATTGCCGCACAAGCTGAACTCTCTGGTTGCTGAAAACATTCAGGCACGCGACCGCGGTTCACGGATTCTCTCGGCAACCGCATCCGCTCTCGGCGCAGTTTTTCCGTGCAACGCAAACAAGTCAGAGACGACTGTCGGATATTCAACCTTATACGGCGATCATGCCGGATATCTTGCACCCATCGCCGACCTCTGGAAGAGCGATGTGTATGAACTCGCGCAGTTCTACAACAAAGAAATTTTTTCGGGCGAGGTCATTCCGGCAGAGACTCTGCAAGTGGTCCCGAGTGCCGAACTCTCTGCAGAACAGGACATCACGAAAGGAAAAGGCGACCCGCTCTGCTACCCCTACCACGACGCGTTGTTCAGGCTTTGGGTTGAAGAATGGAACCGTTTTGACTTCGACAGCACGCTTGCTGCTTATGATGATGGCTCGCTCAAAAATCGCCTCTCGGCTGAAGCTGTTCAGCATTTGCAACGCCTCTTTCCTTCGCGGGAAGAATTTGTGGCTGACCTCAAGCGCTGGTGGAATGCGTACACCGGAATGGGAGCGTTCAAACGAGTTCAGGCTCCGCCAGTTCTGGCAATCACACGCCGCTCCTTTGGATTTGACCACCGCGAATGCGTGGGCTTTCCGAGACAGTTATAGCAGTATGTCAAAAAACCTTTAATTGACGCCAACAACTCACTCGTCAGACAATCTTCTCAGGTTGAACGATTTCAACCTGAGGAGGAAATCATGCTGACAAAAATTTCGCTCGGTGTCGCGGCTGTCATGGTCTCAAGCGCGTGCGTAAAGAATCAATATGATTTACAAATGCGTCTCCTCTCGGAGGGCAAGGAAATATCCGCTCCGCGTGTGATTGTTCGAGAGGGCGAGAAGGCAACCATCGTTGAAGAATCAGCCAACAAAACGACAAAAATCGATATTCTTGCAAAAGAAGTCCAAAACTCGATTACCCTCGATGTGAACGTCCGTACAAGTGAAACTGGTCAGACGGGCAGCCTTGTGCATACCGGAAGTTTTTTGATCAATGTTACGCCTAATGAAAAAGCACAGATAAA
>JBEDKY010000173.1:0-5130 GCA_041171905.1 Pseudomonadota bacterium | reverse complement strand
CCTTTGAAGAACTCGGACCCACGTTCGTAAAACTTGGCCAGATTTTGGCATCGCGCGAGGACGTTTTGCCCAAGGACGTCATCGTCCAACTGCGCCGGCTGCAGGACAGAGCCAAACCTGTGCCGTATGAGGTTGTATTAAAAATACTTGATGCCGAATACCGCGGAAAAACAAAAGATCACTTTGAGTCGATCATTCCGCAGCCGCTTGGCTCCGCGAGTATTGGACAAGTGCACAAGGCACGCCTGCATGACGGTCGCGAGGTCGTCCTTAAAATTCAGCGTCCAGAAATCGAATCGGTGATCAAAACTGACCTGTCAATTCTCGCCGGACTCGCTTCTGTTCTTGAAAGCGCAATTCCGGAAATTCGCCTGTTGCGTCCAAGCGTGGTCGTCGAGGAGTTGAGAAAATCACTGATTGCCGAACTAGACTACTTTCGTGAAGCCGCAAATACCGAACGCATGCGCTCTTTCTTTGCCGACGATGAAACAATTTACATCCCTGAAATTCTCCGGCAGTACAGCACACGAAACGTGTTGTGCATGGAGGCCATCGCAGGACAAAAACTCACGCAGCTGGAACGCGACAGCTCGCACAATCATCTCGTTTCTCACGGAGTCCGCGCGTTTCTTGACATGACGTTTAAACACGGAATGTTTCATGCGGACCTTCACCCAGGCAACTTCATTCTCATGGAAAGCGGGCGTCTGGCGATTCTAGACTTCGGCCTGACTGCCCGACTCACCCGCGAAATGCGCGTGACAATGACCTATCTCTTTGTCGCGCTGGTCAATGAAGATGTTGAAACTTTTGCGCGGCTGTTTATCGAATTGACCGAGGCCCGCGGCGACGTGGATCGCAAAAGTCTGGAAGACAAAGTGCTCGAGAAAGTCGATCACGCGTTCAGCCTGCCGCTGCGCGATTTGCAGCTGGGCAAACTGCTCATGCAGATTGCGCGGATTGCGGCATCCCACAACGCTCCGGTCAGTCGCGATCTCGTCCTGTTCTTTCGCGGCCTGATTGCACTCGAAAGCTTTGGCCGCAGCCTCGACCCTGAATTCGAAGTTCTGCGCGAGACAGCCGACTACGCAAAATCTTTCTCACAAGGTGCACTTGCACGCAGCTTGTTTCAGCAGGACTCCCTGTTGATGGTGCGCGACTCTCAGGCGCTGATCCGCGAACTGCCTTTTACGTTGCGTATTCTGACAAAACGTCTCCAGCAGGGCGACCTTGCCGCGACGCTCGAATCACCTGACGTGAAGCATCTCTCTCAGGAAATTGAGCGTGCGGGTCAACGCCTCAGTCTTGCACTTATTTTAGGCGCTCTTGTCCTGGGCAGCAGTCTCCTGACCTTTAACCGCAAGGGTCCTTTGTTTGATTCTTTAGCAACTTTCGGATTGCTTGGCTTTGGAGTTGCAGCCTTGGTCGGCCTGTGGCTTATTGTCGCCATTCTCAAATCCGGAAGGCAATCTGACTGATGATCACTCGGTCACATTTTTCGGTCGACCTATGGTTTATATTCGGCTCGTTTTGTTACGGTGCCGAGGCGCGCCTTGTTGGCTGTCATCCGGATCATCTCAAATTGAAAATCTGTCCGCCATCACCTGCTGCCCTCAGCGAAATGCAGTCTTTTTTTGATTCCATCAATGAAAAGGCGAAGGCATTGGTACGGACCGAAGTGCGCTTGTTTGTGAACACCAACCCAGAACAACCCAGCGAAGACTGGGCAGATGAATTGGTCGCAACCCTGATGACGGAACTCAAGCCTCGCCTTTTGTCTGCGGATTCTTTGGGCGGTACCCCCGCAGCCCTGCATCTTGAACTTCCGGATGTCCGTGGCCTGACACCTGTCGATCAGGATGCGTGGAACAATCTTGTCGCAGAGATATGGCCCCAGCTTCCAGCCTGATGTATTGTCTAAGGAAACAAATCACACGAGGTGCACTGTGCGGGCGGGAGCAGCAGTTCGAAGGTGGGCGAAATGCCTTTTCCTCAGCTTTTATATTTTTCCAGTGCTGTTCTCTGCAACTGCTTTTTCCGCCGCAAAGGTAAAACCAGATTTGCCGATCGGCGAAGAAGTGGAAAAGGCCGCCGCTCCACAAGGAGAAGAGGCGGATCCGCACGCTACGTCACCTGCACAACATGGAGAGAGTCCAGCAGACAAGGCATCAACATCTGCCCCTGCGGCGCATTCTCCTGAAGATGGCAAAGCACTCGGCGAAGAGCATCTTCCCGCGTCCGCCGCCGGCGAAGAAACAGGAAGCAAAAGCAAGCTGCTTGAAGGGAAAGTAGACCCCGCCGTTCCGGCACAGGGCAAAGGCTTTGTCTGGTTTGCAGCGGTCTTTGTTCTGCTCGCACTCGCCATCTTCATTTTCACCTGACACTTTTTCAGTACAGCGAAAATTCTCACTTTACAGCATGGAGGCTCACAGTGAACTACTCTTTCGTTCTCGTTTCTGTTTTTGCGACTCTTGGATTTTCTGCATCAGCACTTGCAGCTAAGTCTGCCAAAAAATCAGCCGCGACTCCCGCTCCGACTGCGACACCAGTCCCCACTCCGGCAGCTCCGCAGGTTTGGGACTTCGCTTTAAAACAGGAAGACTCTGTGTTCGCGATTGTGACTCACAAAACCGGCCTTGCAGCTAAACTTGCACACAACCACCTCATCGCCGCCCGCCAATTCAACGCAACAATTTCTGCCGACCCTACGCAAATCAATAGCGGCAAATTCACCTTCACCACTAAGGTCAAGGAATTGGAATTTGACCGTGCTGATCTGCAAAAGCGCTGGTACCCCACAATTCAAGCGCTCGGCTGGCTGAACGAACCTTACGCGACATTGAAGGATTCGGATCGTGAGACAATCCGCGAACATGGTCTTGCGGACGACCAGTTGAATGCTGAGAAGTTTTCTGACGTTCAAGCCCGACTCGAGAGCCTGACGGACGCACCCAGCAAAGTCGGCGCAAAGAGCTTTGCAAAGAAGGCGAGCGTTGCAGTGACCATCCGCGGTCAGACTGTCAAGCGCGACTTCCCCGCAAACGTTACGCTGCAAGGACAAGAATTGACCGTTGAAGCAGTTGCGGATTTTAAATTTACTGAATTCGGAATCAAGCCCTACAAAGCACTGATGGGTGCGCTGGGCAACGAAGACAAATTCAACATGCTTGTCAGCTTCAGGGCGATGAAGAAATGAATGCAGCACCTGAAACTATCTTTGATCGCATTCTGAAGGGAGAGATCCCCTGCAGGAAGGTACACGAGGACGAGCACACGCTTGCGTTTCACGACATTGCTCCACAGGCTCCCGTGCACGTCCTGATCATTCCCAAAACGAAAATCGTCAACGTTGCAGGAGCTACGGAAGCACACGCTCTCCAACTTGGACGTATCCTGCTTTCGGCCGCTCAGGTTGCCCGCCAACTGGGTGTGGAACAAAGCGGCTACAGGCTTGTTTTTAATAACGGTAAAGACGGAGGCCAGTCGGTCGACTATCTGCACTGCCATCTTTTGGCAGGCAGGCCGCTCGATTGGCCGCCGGGTTGAACCGCAATTAGGATGACCTCAGAAGAACGAAACCAAGTGCGTCCTTTTATTATTGTCGGTGCCGGTGCAGCCGGCACTGCAGCAGCTAAGTGCTTTGCAGCAGCCGATCTTGCCAGCCACACACTTCTCCTTGAACAGCATTCCGAGCCAGGTGGAAGCGCCGGTTATTTTTCGCGAGGCATGCCCAAAAGAACCTTCGATGCCGGCGCAACTCAACTGATTGAATGCGAAAGAGGACAAATCCAAAACATCATTTACTCGCTTGCAGCGAGCGAAAATCAACCATCACCTGAAGAACTCTTTGAGAGGATTCCGACAATCACCCAGCACTGGGAAGACGGTGGAATAAAAATAATCCTTCATGCGGATGGCCGAGTCAGCTGGAATGGCCCTCGACAGCCGGACGCACACGAAGCGGCAGAAATGAAGCGGTTGGAGAAATTCATTTCCGCATGTCATGCAGAGGCCGGCTGGATGTGGTCTTTGCTGCGCCAGATTCCACGCTTTCCTCTGCAAAGTGTGACCGACGTCGCGCGGGCGCTTGTCGTTTTTCTGCAGGTACCGTTTTTTAAAAAATGCACTTTCCCATTCCTCTGGCTGCTCAGTTGCCGACAAATGATGGCATTCTACGGCATTAAAAAAGGCAGCCTTGCCGACGACGTACTGAGCGGCCTTCTCGTCGACACAACACAAAACACTCCCGAAAAATCTCCTTGGCTCGCGTCGGCTATGGGGATTTCCATCCTGCGCAGAGGCATTTTCCGCTGCCGCAAAGGAATGCGTTCTTATTTTCGTCCGATGCTGAGTTCTTTTATAGAACGCGGAGGAACCTACAAACCACATCATGCCGTGCGACGCATTGAAACTGTTGCGAGCGGATTTCGTGTGACGTTTGAAGATACCAAGAATCGAACGACGACGACCGTGGAGACGGATAAGTCTATTCTGCTCAATCTCACACTGGCGGACATGACCGGCGGTCTTGTTCCTGAAAAAGATCCTTTGCGTGAGACACGCGTTTTTCGCCGCTGGACACACATTGCCGCCGGTGAAAAGTGCTGGGGTGCCTTTGCGCTATATGCTCTGGTCGAAGACAAACCCGAGTGGCCCGACACCCCCCACTATCATCAAATGTTTGCACGCCAATCTGATCCGAGCGAACTGCAAAGTTCTCTTTACGTCTCCATTCCAGCGCGCAACGACCCCGCTCAGCCGGCTGGTTTTCGTATTCTGACGGCAACAATTCACCTGAATAGCACGATAGTTTCGCCGCAGCAGCGCGCGCTCTGGCAGGAAATACTCTCATCGCGTATCGAAACAAATCTTGCTGCGCGTCTTTCTCACACGGAATCTGCCGTTCCGGAAACCTTCGCACGCTACACCGGCAGACGCGCAGGCTTGGTTGGAGGCTTCCCGCTCAGATTCGGCAACTTCCTATTTTTTGCAAATCCATCAACTCTCCGGCATCCGCAGATTCCCGGCTGCAAACTGATTTTGATGGGCGATAACGTTTTTCCTGGCCAAGGTGTGGTCGCCTGCTGCGTCAGCGGGGTCATAGCCTTTGAACGCGCCACGAAACTGACA
>JBEDKY010000172.1:0-11044 GCA_041171905.1 Pseudomonadota bacterium | reverse complement strand
GTCAAGAACCTGTACGACACCTTTGTCGATTCAACGCGTTTTTATTGGCAGCCGGCGGATTTGCTCTATGGCTTTGTATTGGGATTTTCCGCCTGTTTTTTGGGTTCACTTCATCCGATTGCAAAAATCCGCGCGTTACCGGTTGCACAAATCATGCGTGATGGTGGATTTGAATCACACCAGACTGGTCTATCGAGACGCCAGTCAATTCTTTTGGCTAGCGGACTCGCTGTTGTAAGCACCTTGTTCCTGCGCTGGACGGTTGTATGGAACAGAATTCCAATCACGGCGCTCGCCGCATGTCTTGGATTTCTTGTCGTCGCTGCACTGTCGGCTCAGCTGATCGCTCAGTCGTTTTACGAATCTGGACGGTTGCAGCCACGCTCCCGGCAGTGGAGAAAAAACCTCCGCCTCTTCATGCCGCCGCAGGCGGCCGTCATCGTACAAGTCCTCACCCTCACTTTCACATTGACGTTCGGCGTGAAGGGAATGGCGGAGAGTTTTCGCCGCACAGTGGCCGATTGGGCACAGTCTGCCTTGCGTGCGGATTTGTGGATTCGATCCATCGGCGGCGCGTCGGGCAGCCTGCCAGATCAGCTGCTTGAACGACTTGAAAAAGCGCGCGGCACTGAGGCCATTGCAATCGACAGCCTGACGGTTTTGCCAGCCTTTCTTGCGCTTGATGCGTCGAGCGAAAGCAAGCCGGTTTTATTTGCCAATGCCCACATGGGCGATCAGGCGAAAGTCGCCCCAATGCGATTTATTCTGCCAGAGGATGCCGACAAAAAAATTCAAAAAGATTTGGCAGGTGAGATTGCCAAGGCCGCCGGAGACTGCAGCGGCACGCGTGAAAACCCTTGTCCTGCCTACATTTCAGAGCCCGTGCAGGTGCATTTTGCGCTTGCTGATCCTCTGGAAAAGGTTTTGTGCCCGGACATACAAAGCCGCCGCATCTGCTTCAGAATTAAGGCTGTTTATCAAGATTTCGGCAGCGACCAGGGCGTCATTCTAAGCGATAAATCCATTTATGAACGACTCAGCGGTGAAAAATTGCGGCCGAGTTTTGCGAATGTCTATTTGCCTGTTTCCACTGCCGGCAGCGTGACACAGCTGGAGCTCGACCTACGCAACTTTGCGGAGTCATCCGAAGGAACACTTGGCTTTGAAACGCTTGCCGAACTGCAGCGGCGGATCCTCGAAACTTTCGACAACACGTTTCGCGTCACCGATGCGCTATACGTGCTGTGTGGAATCATTGCCATCGTAGCCACAGTCAGCAGCCTCAATATGCAGATACTGCTCAGACGCCGCGAATGGAACATTCAATGGGCGCTTGGAATCGGCCACCGCGCACTTGGACGCAGGTTCGCGCTGTGGTCCGCATTGATGGCTACTTTGGCGGCCACCGTGTCAGTCTTCGGCGGCATCGTTCTGTCAGCTGTTTTGATATACACGGTCAACTATTACTCGTTTGGCTATTCGCTCAGTCTGATGATTCCGTGGCATCTTCCCGTCGTATTGATTGCCGTCGCGGCAGTGTCGGGTTATCTGAGCGGTCGTATGCAACAAAAAAGCCTTGTGGCCTCTCTCTCTGCTCAGCGAATGATGCAGGACTGAATTCAGGAGCTCCCGTATGCCTTTGAGCGACGACATAGCCCGAGAATTGAAACAATCGGTCGAGGTGCGCCAAATGCACGGTGCAAACTCACCGACGCAGTTGGAGTGGTGGTACTTTACCGGTCACTTGTGGAAAAATCCGCAGCAGGAAAACTGCGGTGAGATTGCACCTATTGGCATCCGGCCTGCGGACTATGCTGTTCAGTCGACTTTTTTTCTTTCCGATTCAGGCACCCGCAAGGGACTTCTCGCGCATGCTGCGCAAGCCGATTTATCCGTCCAAAAGCACTCCCACGCGGAGCTCGTCTCGGCCCTGACTTCAGCCGGAGGCGGCTCACCACTGGCTTATGCCGAGAAATTTTTTCTCAATATTGCACTCGGGCACTGGCGACTGACACAGCTCGCCGCTCATGATAAAAAACTGAACTGGGATTTGCGCTTTGACGTCAAGGGAGTTGAATACCTTCTCCAACTCGATGTTGACAAAAACAGGCTCTGGTTTCACGGCGAAAAGGGGCACCTCAAGAAAACTCCCAGCAGCGGAAACTTCTATTACAGCGTGCCAATTGTTCCGACCCGTGGCGTGCGAATCAGCCGCTCCACTGCAGGTAAAATGATTGCGGAACCGGTTTGTGGCCAGCTTTGGTTTGATCACGAAATTCACGTTGAACAGGTGCTCGACGTCGGATGGAACTGGTTCGGACTTTCGTTCAGCAACCAAAAAGCTTTGATGTTCTACGAGATCATTTCGGAGCAACAGAGCTACGCGCCGCGAGGTGAAATCTGGGATCACAAAACCGGCGCTGTGGGAACTCTGAGCGAAGTAAAAATCCTCGCGCAGGAGAGTCAGTGTCTGCGCTCGGGGCGTTGTTACCCGCAATCATTTTCAATCTCATTCAAAAATCCGTTCAACGGAAAAACAGAGACGGTAAAAACCCAGGCCGCATTTGCTGAACAGGAACTCGACGGCGGTTCTGGTGCGCTTGCACGCGTTTACTGGGAGGGAAGCACCAAAGCGGTTTGGAGTTCAGCCTCGGACAAGGCGGGACGAACTGAAAAAATTGCCAACGGCCTTGGCTTCACCGAGCTTGTCCCACGGGTTTCGAAAAAGTAATTGTCAGGCGTGCTTCACACAACTTAACCACCTGTAATTAAAATAATTAATAACATTTCCTATCAAGTCTGAATCCCTTAATTCCGATAATAGAGAGTTGGAAAATAAGGGGGCGACTGTATGGCGTGTTTTAACTCTCTTGTCATCTTTAACGGAATGGTCGCTGGAGGGTTGTTATTGCTTGGTATAGGAACGGCCTCCTGCGGTAACCAGCAGACGAACTATGCAAGCTCTGAGCCGGTGAAAACACCGTTTGGTGCGAAAAGCCTCGCGGCTGAATTGGTTGCCTGTCCCGATGATTTTCGTCCGCTGCGCGTGGCATTCATTGTCGACAACACTGGCTCAAACAATGCAAAGCCAACTGAAGTACAACGGGAGCCGAATTACGTTGGTTCAGACCCTGTCAAAACATTCGACGATGCAAAATATCTTCTCAAAAACGATAAGTCTCTTTCTGAAATAGACACCGGAAATATATATACGTACCGGCAGTATGCGGTGTATAAATCAATCAAAAAACTTCAAGCTGCCGGAATTGCGGCGCGCAAGTCCAACCCAAAATACGAAGGAATTGACGTCGGACTCGCTCACTTTCCCAAGGCAACCAGCGCTGCACCCTTGGAAGAGGAAATGAAGGATCCGGTTTTCTATTTCGGGAGCAACACCGGGCTTCCAACGAAAATGACTGACGTGTCGCAAATTGCCGAATCCGCGACCTTCAACAAGCAAATCTGGGAAACACTTAAGTTTACGCACAGCACCAACGGAATGACGCCCTATGTGACAGCTTTCTCGGCAGCACAAGATTTGTTGATTGCTGAAAAGAAAGCTGACGACAAAAGACAGGGTCTGATGATCATCGTTACAGACGGACTCCCGACTGACCGCGCTCCCAGCGCCATTAAAGCTGCCAGAAAGGCCTTGGGAGCTGACACTCGCGTTGTGCTCATGTCGATTTATGGTTCAGATAGCATTGATGACGAGACTCAAAACAAAGCGGCGAAAACTTCGCTGGAAGAGCTGTTTAAAAGCGAAAGTTTCAAGTGGGGCCAAGAAGAACACTCAAGTTTCAAGTCGTATTGGGATGCACTTCTCGCTATCCCGAATTCAAACGAAGTCCGCGATGACTTTATCAAGGTCAATTCAAGCAAGTTGAACGAGAGTATCGACGGCGTGCTTGATCGGTATCTGAAGTGCAAGAAAAAATAATCACCGCCGCAAAGGGGTAAGCGAACGCGGAAGAGCGGCCGGAGTGTTATCACCTTCGGCCGTATCTTTTGCAGACTGACCCGCTTTGCTGGTCGAGCTGTCCTGCAATGAGGATGTTTTCACAGACCCACTTCCCTGGCCGCCGTCATCGCTGCGATTCACCTTTTCAACATAGATGGGAATCACCACTTCGCGGGTCTGCCCCGGTTCAAGAAAAAGGGATTGTCGGGATTTACTGCGCTCGAGCTGTGGGTCTCCCACAAAATATGTGAGGTCGTAATTTCCAGCCGGAACATAAACTTCGTCGGGCTTGTGGAAAAGCAAATCCAAAGAACGTCCGAACGTGCTTTGCCCACGGCTTTCAATTCGTACCAAATCGGTTCGGTAACGGCCTTGAGCCTGACGCACATCCCATTTCAGCCGCACCCGAGCCAGTGGTTCACCAGCAAGACTCTCGGCGCGTCGCTGTAATGTTCGCTTGATACCGCGCAAGCCTTCAACCCCATACTCATATGTGCCTTCGAGCAGGAGAAAGGGCAAACGCGGCTCCACCATCATTAGTGCATAAGGCTTTTGATCACGATGAATGGTGATCCTTGGCGGGCTCTTGCAATTTTTCAAGCTCTCGGGACATGGTGGAACATCAACGCGGGCAGCAAAAGTCTTGATGAGAGTCCTTTCACCACCTTCAACCTGAACGGTGTCTTGAACTTCAGAACCTTCGAGTGAAACCGTGTAGCTTCCCGGGAAGACAAGATAGTCGGTATCAAGGTTCATGAGAGCACCCGTGTCCAAGTATACAAACACGGGCTGTCCGCCGGCTTTGAGGCGATCTTCAATCGGAAAGTAGGCTGGCATGTCGATGCGCAACACCCCGACAGAAATCTCCGTTCGGGCTCCCTGCTCCACTGTCACCTTGCGACGCGTACCATTGACCTCAAGTGAGTAATTTCCAATCAGCAACCACATCGGATTATTTGCAGAAAGGCTGACAGCCGAGACTTCTTGCTTGGCATCTTTTTCTTCCGGTGTGAGATAAAATCGGGCCTGAATATCGGGAAACTGCGAGTTAATCATGATGGGATAAAGATCGAGAAGAATCGGCTCGCTTGTTTCTCCATGATTTTCGAGCGTCATGACACGACCGCCAATGCGCATTTCAGTCGTTCCTGGAAGAATGTCGAATTGCCGGCGGTTGGTCCATTCATTACGCTGACGATCAAGCGGATCGACGCACAATGTGTGAACAACTCCGGTTGGGCTCGACGGAGAAGATGCGACTGGAATTTGCCCATCATTCTCTTCGTTGGACACTCCCGCAGGCTGCGCAGGTTCTGCCCCGACTGGCACAGATTCGGCCCCGACTGGAACGGATTCTGCCCCAACTGGCGCAGATTCGGCTCCGACTGGAACAGCATCGGGCTGTGGCGACTGTGTATTTTCGCCATGCAAGGTCAGCATCAAACGCCGGACGGGTATCTTGGTGGGCCGCTCACTTGAATGCTTGAACTCGTAACCGGAGCATTCATTTGCGAGAAGATATTCTCCCGCAACAAGATCGATTGATTCCCCGCCGCGAATCAATCCGACGGGATTCATGACCTTCTGTCCCTGCCTGCCAACTTTGTTGTAAACAACAAGTTCAACATCCTTGGGTGCGTCCAAGGTCAGAGTCTGCTTTCGCAGTAGCGTCAAATATTGACACCCGGTGAGAAGTCCGAGGCTGACCACCCACACAAACCAATTTTTCATGCCAGCGCCTTAACAGTAATGGATCAAGGCTTGCAGCTTAACAGGGATTCCATTGAAAAGTAAGGCTGGGGTACGCTTTTCAGACGGCGGAGTGTGCCAACAAGCTCAATCTTGGACTGACCGGGACAGCCTACTTTGTGGGCGATCTGTTCGGTACCGACCATAATCCGCCCGGTATCGTCTTCAACCAGCAAATATGATTCGGCGGGACCAATGCCCTGAACCTTGCCACTCAGGTGCACACGTGAACCGATGTATTCATCTGGATTCAGGCTGAGAACCTTGATTTTTGTCGGCGCCTTTGACTGCGGGACGCATGAGACAAAAAGCCCCGACAGCAACAACCCGAGAATGAAAGCCGAAGGCCTTGAAAAAACCGCCCGCTTAAGAAGCAGACTGTACATTTTGTTTTTCATGACCAACTCCCTTGCTGAAAACATGTGACAAAATCGACTCCACATCGAGCAACGGCCGCACTGCCGTTGCCGATTTTGCGACTCCAGAAACAACGCGAAATTCATCTGCAAGATATCCCTGCGGCACAGATTCAATATCCTTCTCGCCCAACCACAGAAACTCGGTGATTTCATCAACGATGATGCCGAAGTCATCTTCATGCGGGCGAACAATGAGAACGCGTGTTGCAGGCGACAGGGCTCCTTTTTTAAAGCCAAGCATCCGCCGAAGATTTACCACCGGCATGATCTCGCCACGCAAGGCAATGACACCCTCGATCTCTCGCGAGGCCCGCGGCAGGAAGGCTATAGGGGGTGGCATGATGATTTCGCGGACGTCATCCACCGCAATCAAAAGCTCTTGCTCTGCAACTCGAAAAACAAGAAATTGCTGCCCCTGATGAATCACCGAAGGGTTTTCATCCAATCCGGACGCAAGTTTTGCCTCGAGCTGTTTACGAAGCTCTTCGATCATGCAGATACCTCTGTGCAGATTCCTTGTTGAAGACATCTAAAATATCGAGAACCAAAGCGACGCGGCCGTCTCCAAGCAGACAACCACCCGCAACACCGGACTGATTACTGAGCAAGCGTCCCAATGGCTTGATGACGATCTCTTGCTGGCCAATGAGTTTGTCGACAACCAACCCAATCCGCTCTGGCCCAACGCCAATGACAACAAAGACAAGCCGGTCGCGCCTGCGTGCGAGGGTCGATGATTTTGCCCCTTCGCGGTACCAAAAATCACCAGACACTGCGTTCATCCCAAGTACGTCCGCGAAGCGGACGAGCGGAATCACCTGCTCGCGCAGACGCACGAACTGAGAAG
The DNA here is from genome assembly GCA_041171905.1 of Pseudomonadota bacterium. GTDB lineage: Bacteria > Bdellovibrionota_B > Oligoflexia > Silvanigrellales > Silvanigrellaceae > RFOM01. The sequence continues at coordinate 4,068 of JBEDKY010000172.1, read as the reverse complement.
AACCCATGTGCTGGATCTCGGCGGGGTCAATTCGAATGCTTTCAATTACGTTGACGAGCGGTATCGCAAAGCTTTCGCCACTCACCTCGACAAACAAACTTGGAACTATTGCAAGAGTTATTGGCAACTTGATTTGTATTTTTGTGCCTTGCCCAACAACAGAATCGATTTCAATGACACCCTTGAGCTTTTGGATGTTCTTCTTGACAACATCCATTCCGACTCCGCGGCCGGAAATGTTTGTTACTTTTTCCGCAGTTGAAAATCCAGGCTCAAAAATCAGATTGAATACATCCTTGATTTCAGGATTGTCATGTTCGCGCAGCAATCCGTTCTTGATTGCCTTTGCTCGAATTCTTTCGACATCCAGACCCTTCCCGTTGTCCTCGACGCAAATGACAATCATGTTCCCCTGCTGTGCGGCAGATATTCTGATTTGCCCTCTGCGGCTTTTGCCGGCGGCTTCCCTCGCCTCAGCAGATTCGATTCCATGGTCGATGCTGTTGCGGATCAGGTGCACCAACGGGTCGCCGATTTCTTCGACCAGTGTTTTGTCGAGTTCGGTTTCACCACCCTCAATGACAAGATCAACCTCTTTTCCAACCTGCCGCGAGAGATCACGAACCATCCGTGCAAACTTGTAGAAGACGTTCCCCACGGGAACCATCCGCACCTTCATGATGATGTTTTGCACTTCGTTCATGTGGCGGCCAAACAAGAGCAAGCTCTCGGCCATCTGATGACTCAGATCTGCGCTGGCACCGCGCGTGCGCATGGCCTCTTCGATGCGCGCGAATCGGGTCCTATCAATCACGAGTTCGCCGACAAGGTTGACTAGACTGTCGAGTTTCTTCAAATCGACCCGCAGCGTTGCCTGCGCATCGCTCTTTTGTGCCGTTTGAGCCGGCGCAGCCGCTTGCGCCGGCTGGTCGGAAGTGTTGCTCTTCGTCGAAAGCGAGGGTGCCGTTGTTTCGCCTGTGCGAACACCCTTCTCTGCATCGCCGAGATCCTTCAGGTAACCATCAATTGGAAGTTGTGGCGCACGCCCCTGTTGAAGCAGCGAAAAAAGCTCGCGAACGATGTCCCAGCCAACGAGCAGCTGATCGATGAGCAGCGGAGTTGCCTCCAACTGATTTTTGCGGATGCGATCAAATGTATTTTCAAGCGCATGACAGAGCTTCTCGATGACCGAAAAGCCGAGCATACCGGCAGTTCCCTTGATGGTATGCGCAGCACGAAAAATCGTTTCAATTGTTGTCGAGTCGGAAGGATTAGTCTCCAACTGCAAGAGCGACTGCGTCAGCGTCTCCAACAACTCGGATGCGTTGTTGAGAAAATCGCTGACCATCTCGGGATCAGCATTGCCCACACTCTCAAACGAAGCTGCATCGGAGTCTGCAGGCACAATCGGTTCAATTCCAGGAGTGTCAACCGAGGGAGCGGTCAACAACTCTGCCGTGACTGCGACTTCAAATGCAGCAACATCAGAACGATCGGACTTCTTATTTTGAGAGAGCAGGCCCGACCACTCTGCGCCGAGCGAATTCAGCGCTTGAATGTCTTTTTGCAGCAATCGGACGGGTTGCTCGACAATCGCCTCGACCAAGCTTTGATCAAGTTCAGCAGCAAAGACAAACAAATACCTCTCGGCGTTAGTTCTTTCGATCAAAACGTCGCCGACAGGCTCGATCACGGCTCTGCACTGAACAGCATCCCCTTCGGCCGAGAGCGCAAAAATGAACTCATCCCGCGTCTGATATTTCGTCCAGCGGGCTTTTTCTTCTTCAGTCAGAGGTCCCGCGGAATCTGTCCGTTCCTGGAAGGCAGGAGTTGAATTGCGCGCAGCCACAGGAGCCGGCGTCTGAACCAGCGACTCCCCACCGACACAAAAAAGCTGTGCCTGATACTCAAGCTCACTGAGAAAAACATCGTCGTCAGGCTTGAACTCGATGACAAGAAGTTTTTCAAGAATCAGCTGTGACTCTGCGAGTTGCTCCACTCCGACCGCGTCTAGCACTGACTGACCATCCCTGACTTGTGTCAGTCGATCTTCGATGAGGTGAAGCGCCGAGACCAGCCGTGGTTTGTCCATGAGTTCACACAGACTTTTAAGTGTGTGCAACGTGCGGAACAGCGCATCGATGTCGTCTCGTGAAACTGCCAGCCTTTGCTCGACAGTCGCATTCAGACGCAGACAAAGACGCGAGAACTGTTCGATCAGCTCCGCGCTCTCGGCCTTCAGCTCACTGAGCATTTCTTGAGTTAATTCCATCGTTCTTATGCTCCTGTCTTTAATTTAGGCATTTCTGACCACATGGAATGGTTATGCCTCGCCCACTGGGCTGGGAAATTGTCGGGGCTGGATGATTCTGCCCATCGGACTGCTTGACTGTGTTTTTATTGCGGGCAATTTCTGCTTGGGGGGATTAAGTCCAAGATGTTTGAAAAAATAATTCTTGCAAGCGCATCGCCGCGCAGGCGTGACCTGCTGACACAAGCGGGCTACCGTCATGAAGTGCTAGTATCCAATATCGAAGAGAAGCGGCGCAGCGGCGAGCGACCAGAGGACTACGTGCAGCGCAATGCACGCGAGAAAGCGTTGGCTGTCTGCAGCACAAAGCCGCTGGCTGTCGCCAAGTCGATCGTCCTGGCGGCCGACACCATTGTCGTTGCATTTGACAACGAAGTTTTGGAAAAGCCCGTTGATGCCGACGATGCTCGCAGAATGCTTGGTAAATTGTCTGCACGCACACATCGGGTGATGACCGGCTATGCACTGTGCAACGGAACTACAGGCGAGATCATGGAATGCAAAACTGTGCAGACTCAGGTTTTGTTCCGGCAACTTTTTCCCGATGAAATTGAACGGTACATTTCCAGCGGCGAGCCTTTCGACAAGGCAGGCTCTTACGGAATTCAAGGCCAGGCGCTGACCTTTGTCGAGTCTGTCGAGGGTAGCTATACGAACGTCGTCGGGCTTCCCATGGCGCACGTGGTCATGGCCCTGCGCCAATGGCTGCCTTTGAGTGACGACTGACGGTGAATCGAAATGCACGAAATCAGTGACAAAGGCAGTGCCGATCGGCTGAATGTCATTCAGTCGCGTATCGCAACAGCTCTGCTTGGCAGCGGACGCAAAGCTCAGGATGTGACTTTGATTGCTGTCAGCAAAGGTCACAGTGCGGAGTCTGTCCGCGACCTCTACAGATTGGGAATCCGCGACTTCGGTGAAAGCTACGCCGGAGAATTCTGCAAGAAGGTCGAGGAAACAGCCGACCTTGCCGACATCCGCTGGCATTTCATCGGCCATCTGCAATCAAACAAAGCCAAGCGGGTTGCACATATGAGGCCGTTGATTCACTCGCTCGACAGGCCGAGTCTGCTGCGCGAACTCAGCAAGTTTGCCAGTCCGTCGGAACCTCTCAGAGTACTGGTTCAGCTGCAAATTGATCCCGATGACGTCAACAAATCCGGATGCAATGCTGAGGAAGCACACGAGTTGTGCAGACAGCTTGCGCAGACTCCTGGTTTGGAATGGGAAGGTTTCATGGGTATCGGCCCCGCATCAGCCTCGGCCGAAAAACTAGCATGGCTTTACGAACAGTTTCGCAGTCGCGCGATGCTTTTGTGGGATCAATATTCACGCAGAGATCCCTCGCGCCGCACAAGAGAAGCCAAGCTTTCACTGGGAATGAGCGATGACCTTGAAATCGCACTGCGCAGCGGCTCCAACATAATCCGGGTCGGTTCCGCTTTGTTCGGCCCACGTCCCGACAAAACTCAAGCCACCTGAGAGCTGCCGTCCAATGACAAGGCGTATTCGCGCAACAAAATTTTCACATCCAGCGGATTGGATTCCGGTCTGATCTCAAGAATTCGTGCACAGAGGCCGCTGATATGCGCGGCCGCATAGCTTGATCCGGTTACAAAAATAGATTGGTCCGCAGGCCCGGCAATCGGTACATTGACCCCCAAAGCAGAGAACTCAACGACACTGCCATGATGAAATCGGACCTGCATGGCGTGAGTGGCGGGCATCGCATTGACACTGATGCAATATGTAAATGT
>JBEDKY010000171.1:0-10874 GCA_041171905.1 Pseudomonadota bacterium | reverse complement strand
TCGCGTCGGTTCTGTGTCAGCGCCTGCGGGTGACAGCGTCTTGGAAGGAAACCTGTCCAAGGAAGAAATCGAGGCGGTCATTCGCGCCAATCTGGCAAAAATAAAAGCTTGTTATGAGCGTCGGTTGCAGGCCAAGCGCGGTCTTCAGGGGCGTGTCATGTCGAAGTTCGTCATCAGTCCCGACGGTCGGGTAGCAACGGCGTCCATTTCGCAGAGTGATCTGGGAGATGGTCCTACCGAGACTTGCATCGCATCTGAAATCAAGCGCTGGAAATTCCCTCTGCCTCGCGGCGGCGGGCAGGTATCAGTCACGTATCCATTCGTGTTCACTCCGAGCACATGAATTGTCTTTTTATTTAGCAAAAGTGACGGCTTGACAGACGAGGCGTTTCCGTTCTCAGCCGCCAAAAAATTATAACCGACCAAAATTGCAGTCCATTCGTTGGGTTGCATCAGCCGGAGAAACAGACTAGGGTTTTAGTATTGACCGAGCAACCAAGGCGGATTCGTCCAAATCTTGGTGTGTGTTCCTAGTTTGACGGCGGCCGGTTAAGTCTGCGTAAAACTCATCCGAGAACATCGCAGTCTTATGCGGAGTGACTTGTGACAACAAGTTGCTCTGTGGGCGCAGCTGTCCAGATTTCGGGAGTGTTCCATGTTTTCTTTTCGTGTGAGTAGATGCCTGCTGTCGGCTGCATTGCTTGCGACCGTCGGCTGTATCGCGAAGCGCGAATCTTCTGAGTTGTTTCTGCGCGGATCAATTGCGGAGTCATCGGAAGTCGTGCAACTGGATCCTGTGTTCTTGTCGCGTCAGCGTCAGGTTGAGAGCAGGTTCTTTGGATTTGATGATCAGGCCTCAGCTGAAAAAGCCAACGGTCATGATGCCGCTGATGAAAGTTCTGAGGCGGCCGATGATTTTGATGTTGCGATCGAGGTTCCGGCAAACGGATTTTCGGCCAGCAACCCTTTGAAAAACATTTTTCCGGTCGATCTCAGCTGGCCGCTGGACGGCAATATTACGAGTCCCTTCGGAATGCGCCGCGGGCGCCTGCACGCCGGAGTCGATATCAAAGGCTTGAAGGGCGACCCGATTCTTGCTGCTGCTGACGGTCAGGTATTGCTCGCAAAAAGAAAGCGTGCGTACGGTGTTGTGGCCATTGTCGGCCATGAGCAGGATACCCAGACGCTCTATGCGCACATGTTGAGGCTGGCCGTACGGGAGGGACAGTTTGTCCGTGCAGGCGAGCTGCTTGGATACGTTGGACGTACGGGGCGAGCGACCGGCTATCATCTCCATTTTGAAACTCGTGTGTCCGGGGGCGTGCCTCAGGATCCGCTGCGGTTCCTTCCCAACGCACGCGCGGTGCGGGTTGGTTTACTTGGTGACCCTGCCGGAAATCGGGCTCGCTGAGACTGACGGCTAAATTCATTCAGCAAAATGGCACATGCACTGGCCACGTTGAGACTCTCGACGTGGCCAGTGCCATGTATAGCAATTTTGAGTTGGGCCATTTTCATGATGTCCTGACTGACCCCGTGAGTTTCTGAGCCAAGCACCAAGGCGAGTCGCTGCGGCAATTTTGTCGAATGCAGTGCTGAAGTTCCTGAATGACTTGATGTGACTGCCACACTGAAGCCACAGTCTGTTCGCAGTTTTTGCAGGAATTGGCACGGATCTTTGCTTACTGCGATGTTGCAGTGGACAGCACCACCTTCAGCCGTCCGGTGGTAGGCTCCCGAAAGCAGGCCTTTGATTTGCGCCTCTGCAATATTCATCAGCACGACGTCTTTGACTCCAAAATGAGCGGCCGTTCTGACGATGGAACCGAGGTTGTGTGGATTTGAAATTCCGTCCAAACACAAAAGCAGTTCAGGCTTGTGGTTGGGTTGAGCGGCATTCTGCAGAAGTGTGGATTCTGATTTGAGCTCCTGCCTGCGGACAAGCAGCAGCATGCCCTCGTGATGTTCGCTTTCCGAGAGTTTGCTCAGGTCGTCCGCCGAGACAATGTGGTAGGCGCGTTTGCTTTGAGCCAACTTTTTGAGGAGAAATCCGAGCGAAGGTTGTGTTGATTCCGTGCAGTAGGCACGAATGACGGCATCAGAGTTTTTCCTTGCAAATGCAAGGCACGCGTTGCGACCATAAATTTTCTGTTCTGATGTTTTCATTTGTCTGCCAGCAGTCTGTCGGCCTGTGCGAAGTAGCTTTCTTCGAGGGCATCAAACTGCAGTTCAGAGCCACAGCTGTGTATCAGTTGAGGCGCACGCCTTTCCGAAAGACGTTTGCGATGTGTGACCACCGACAATTTGCAGTTGAGCTCGAGATTACACTGCGGACAAAAATAGGGAGCAAAGAACGAGGTCACCTTTGCTTTGGCGAGGATCTGAGGAACGATGTTCGCCTGGTCGATGAACACAACGGAACAGTCTTCAAGAGTGACCGTTGCACGTTGGCAAATTGCATTCATAAACGTCGACCATTCACGAATTCCCAGAGAGTTGATTGATTTTAAGCCCGCCAAGTTTATGAGATAGGACTTGGCTTCCGGAATCGGCACAAGTTTGGCTTTGAAGTTTTCGTGGATCTCGCCGTCAACGAGCAAGGTCAGACAATCATTCGGATCACCCTCGAGGCGGATTTGTAATTTTTCGTAATTCAAGACGCTCGGATGGTTCATTGAAGCCCCTGCAAATGATGATTTGCCTGCCAAACAAGTCTCTCATCTTATCAGTCGTTTGCAAGCAAATGGCCGTGCAACTTTACGGGGCAAAACGCACAGAGATGTAAGTATCAAGGACAAACCGTGCGACTTTTGGCGGGTTATCCACGAAATGTGTGGATAAGTCGGTTTTTCGAGGAAGGTGAATTTATATAACAGTTCGTAATTGTTTGACTAAACCTTATAAATTAGGAATGAAGGGTATTTGTCGGTGAAAATTGCACAGCCGCTGTATCTAGCGTCTCGGTTTTCTAAATGACTCTAAATACAGAGTCTATCATCAGCTTTGCGAGTGTGCTTTAACAATCTGTTCAGAAATTTATCGAGGGGAAGTCCCATGAGTCTTCGTGATCAGTTTTTGAAAGCAGGACTTGTTTCAAAAAAGCAGGCCAAACAGGCCGAGTCGCAGGCCAAGCAAAAAGAGCATCAGGCAAAAAAGAACAAAGTCGTTGCTGACGAGGTGGCTGCTGAGCGTGAGGCTGATTTGCGCGAAATTGAACGTGAGCGCCTCGAGAAGCAGCAACATGATCGCGAGCTGAATATGATTCGCGAGCAGCAGCGGCTGGAACGTGAAAATTACCTGCGCTGTCTGCAATTGATGAAATCCAACGCCGCCAATGAAAATCGCGCATCCGAAATTTATTATTTTCTCGAGTCAGGCAGGTTTGTCCGTAAGGTGATGGTCACTCCTTGGCAACGAGAGATGCTCGCAAGAGGGAAAATGGCGATTGGCAGACTCACCGAGCTGGTAGATGAATTTGTAATTATACCGTACACTGTCGCGCAAACGGTCATGAACCTGCATCCAAGTCTTGTCATCACTCTACATTCAGAGGTTGCAGACGATCGGGAAGTTCAGCTGGCAGAGTGACGATTTTCAGAAAGGATTGATATGTCGAACGGTAAAGTAGTGGGTTTTTTGCTCGGGGGCGTTTGTCTGGGACTCGCAGCAGGAGTCGGCATATCGGCGGTTGTTATGAAGGGTTCTTCGCGCACCTCTGCACCGACAACAAGCGCGGCTGAGGCACTCTCCTCTGGCACACTTCCTCTGATTGAAGTTGATGGCCGACAAATCACCCGAGAGGACCTTCCGTCCGAGATTCAAGATCAGCTTTTTCAGATGCAGAGTCAGTTGCATGAAGCAACTCTGGCGACTGTCAAAGAGGTCGGCCTGCGTATCGCGCTCGCTGCCGACAAAAAGATTGAAGTCAAAGATCCCAAAGCTCTTCCCGAATTGAAGTCGTTGATTGACGGCCGCAAAGTCACCGAAGAGGAAATGCGTGCATTTTTTGAAGCAAACCAGAAGAGCTTGCCACCGGGCACGACCTTCGAGCAGGTTCGTCCGCAGCTTGAGCAGTTCATGCAAGGTCAGCAGAGCGGCGAGCAGGTCCGTCAGGAAGTTGCGAAGCTTGAGGAAAAAGGTCGCCTCAAGGTGATGCTCAAGGCACCTGTCGCACCAATCGTTCAATTGGATTTGAGCGGGCTTCCTTTCCGCGGCGCAGAGAATGCAAAGGTCGTCGTGGTTGAAGCCTCTGACTACCTGTGTTCGCATTGCCGTCATGCCGTCGAAGAAGTGGAGAAGGTCGTCAAGGAGTATGGCAACAAGATTAAGTTCGTTCAGGCGAATTTCGCGTTGCGTCCTGCTGGTCTGAGCGGTTACCTCGCACGCGGTGCTCATTGCGCGCAAAAGCAGGGAAGCGATCAGTTCTGGAAGTACCACGACAAAGCGTTCGCGGTGCCGATGGAAGCTGCCAATCCGATTTCGCCGAACACCGATAAGGCTTTTGCTGACACCGCCATCAAGGCTGCTCAGGATGCCGGAATCAACGTTCAGGAGTTTGAGGCGTGCCTGGCTTCAGAGGATTCCAAGAAAAGTATTGAAGCCGCCAACGCTAAATTGTCTGCCGTCGGTGTGAGCGGTACTCCAACATTTTTTGTCAACAATCGCAAAATTGCCGGAGCACAGAACTTGGCCTCGGCGATAGCGGGTGAGCTGGAGCGGTTGAGCGCTAATCCTTCGAAGGCGAACTGAAGTCGCTTGAGCGCTCAGCGCGAGCCTCCTTATTTGGAGGCTTCGTCATTGAATGAGGTCAGAGCGGGCATTGCTGTGGCTTTCACAATCGAGAGTCCGAGCGCATAGCCTGCTTTGTTTTCCTCACTTCCCTTCAATTGGGCGTATCCCAACTTTGGAATTGAAGCTCCAAAGGTTGTCAGAGAAGAGCAGTTTGTTGCGTCCGTTGCCAGCAGGTCAGTTGTCGACGCACAGACTGTCTTTTCTTCGTCTTCGCAAGTCTCGCCTGAAGTTCCTGCATTGCCGTCACCACTTCCAGATTCATGGAACCGACCGACGCCATAAACAAAGGTTGGTGATGCCTTGACGCGGATGCCGCATCCGACACCCGAAACGGGTCCTTCAGACGCACTTGGTACAGATGCAATTTTTCCCGTGCCGCCGACCGCCATTTCGAAGTTTTGTGTTGTCTTGTCGCCCAGCACGTACATCCACAAAGCGTGTCTCTTGCTGGCGTCGGTTTGTGCCTCAGACGTGAGAAGAATCTGCCAGACTTCGGATTTATTGCTGGCATCGTCAACTTTTCCGAGAGTTGCGATCGTGGGGGGCTCACCCAGTGCCGAGTTTGTGCTGAGTTCAGCCAGATAGGAATAACCATCTTTGCGGCCGAAGTAGATAGTCAAAGAGGTAGTTGGTGAGACGTTTGAAACATTGATTGTTTCAACGCACTGAAACCAGAAACTGGCGGTTCCGGTCATGCCGCCGGTGGCATCTGGAAGTCCACTGAGTTTCCATTCTTTGGCCTCTTCGCCGATGCATTTGCGTGCGCCTTCTTGGTGACGTTTGTCGAGCTCTGCGAGTCGGCTGTCGACTGACTTAATTGTGTTCATGAAATCGGTCGGGCCCGCGCTGAATATTCTACTTTTGAGTGCAGCGAGTTCTGCTGTGCCTGCATTTAAATTCATCTGCGGTGCAAGGTTTAGGCCGGCAGCAGAGCCGCTTGCCAGTCCTTTTGGTACCGTCGCTTTTAATGGAAGAAAGAGCTGGCCCAATCCCATCGGGCTGCCGCCGTTTTTCTTTTTGCCACAAGAGACAGAAGCAGCTGCAACAGACACGGATACAAGTGCAAAGGCTAATTTGCGCATAAACACATCTCCTACTGAAATTAAACGGAGTTTGAAAGCTTGATGATAACATAGTGGGGGTTCTTGGGGAGTGAATGAATCTTCCCAGCAGACTGTGGCGGAGCAGAGCCTGCATTATTTTCCCAGGGAGATGATTTTATTTGGAGCTTTCAAAAGAAAGAGCAGCCGGCGTCACGTCGGCTGCTCGATTATTTTGGGGAGGCGATGGTTGCTGGAAAATTACTTGGAGCGGCATCCTTCCAGTCGAAAGTTCAGTGATTCCATTTTCTCCTCTGCAGCTCCGTCTTTTGAAGCGAACGCTTCGCCGTCTTTGAACTTGATGCTGAGATTTGTGGTTTTGCCGTCCTTGGGATCTATGCGAATGACCTCCAAACGTCCTGAGACAGGTTCACAGGCGCTGGCAAACTTGACCATTTCATAGATCACATCAATTTTAACTCCGCTTGCGCGTTCGATTTCGACGTGACCAGATTTGACCGTCTTCGAGATCAATCGTCCGCTCTGCGCTTCGCGTACAACTTCAACACTCAGTGGAGCGGTTTTCAGCGTTCTGTACTTGTGCGAGCCGTTCTCTTCTTTTCCATCTTTGAAAGACTTAACCGTTCCGGAAGATTCGATTGCAATCGACTTATTGACTGTGATCTGTTCGTCGGACAGAACGGCTTCCGAGAAGCTCACCGAGCGGCTGCCGCTGTGTTCGCTGTTGCGTGAGCGAATGACGACGCCATCTTTTTTCAGTTCAATCGAGTGACTGCGTGATGATGTGCCGGTGGCTGTGAGTCCTGCATAGTCCGCAAGATTGTCGTGCAGGAATTTCACCGGACCACGCTCAGTCTGGCATTTCACAGGCAACGACTTTCCTTCGCCAGCCTTGTAAATGCGCTCAAGAGAAGACTCGCTGCTCATGCTCTTTTCAAATTTTCCGGAACGCTTGCTGCGTGAGCTATCCTTCTCAGCGGACTTTCCCTTTTTCAATGTCAGCGTGTTTCCGTTGACCGAACAGTTCTTTTCGAGCTGAAGATTCTTGTCGATGGCTAGGCCAAGTGCACTGGAGTCTGCGGCTGACGAAGTTTCCTCGGCGGAGAGATCGCTTGCAAGCGCGCTCACCTGATCTGCGACAAGCTCATCGGACTCGTCTGCCACGGTCAGTTCATCGTTGTTTGAAAGTGCAGATTTGTCGTTTCTCAGTGAGTTGTTTCCGCAGGCTGCTGCCAAGAGTACGAGTGGGATGAGGGCGCTGAATGTCTTGCTGTTCTTCATGGGATCCTCCGTCACGCTGAATTGCGTTCATGAGGCTTAACGGCATTTTCTTTTCTGCACTTGAGTTGAAAAATAAAATTCATTAACAACTGCATGTTACAGATTTTTTGTGATTAAATAATATCAAAATCTGCACATTTAATTCTGCGCTCGTTGGGGGTACTGGCCAGCCTGCGTTATTTGAGCTCGGCCAGAAACGCGCTGCGCCCGGGAAGTTTCAAGGCGCCATCTGGGCCGCAATCCGACGTGCTGATGACCGCCTGAAGTTCCGACGAAAGACTGAACGTCAGAGCATTTTTGATTTGCAAACCATCCTCGAGCTGAATGGAAGTCTCGTTCACCCCAAAGTGCACACCTGAAAGATATTTCTTTCCGTCCGCATCAAGAACCTGCAATTGCAAATCGGCAGACTGTGCTTTTGCTGGCGCGCGCAGTTCGAGGGATTGCCGCAGCACACTCAATGATTCCTTGTCGGGGATCGGGCAGGTTGCCAAGTGGACGTGACAACCATGTTGTTGGCTCTCCTTGAGTTTGAGAACTGCTGGGGAGCCTGCATAAATCGATTTTGCAGGAAAGACAGCCTCGGCGTGCCATTGAGGATTCAGGATCTTGATCTTCTCCGCCCACAGATGTCCTTCAATGGTGTGCCCGCTCAAAGCTGCATGGAATTCGCAAGTTTCACGTTCGTTTTCCAGCAGCGCACCGTAGTCTTCAAGATAAAAGTCGTTTTCCGAGTAAAACACTGCAGGCAGCGGACTCAGTTTGTTGTTGCGGCTCTTGTATCCGGTACGCGGCAAACTCAGAACGCGTCCACCGTTTTCGCGGAATTTTTTCAGGATATCTCTCTCTTCAGCGCTGAGTTCAAACGCGTGTCCGGGCAGGATGATGAGTTTGTAGTCTGAAATTCTCTTCGTTTCGCATGCAAGGTCGGGAGCAAACCAGAGTCCGAAAGAATGGCGCAGACAGAATTGTGTGATGTGGTCGATTTGCTTGCGGGTTGAGTAGGTGACGCTCTGCGAGGTTATTTCGTGACTCCAGAGACTTTCGGAATCATAAACGCATAAAACGTCACGGGCTGGCAACGGTAGTTTGTTCTTGAATGCGAATGTTTTCGTGATGGCAGAGAAAATTTCGTTTTTTGCCGTGATGAGTTTTTCCTGCTGTGATGTTTCAATACGCACGTCATGAGGCACAACGCCGTCGTGGTATTGTTCACAGCCACCCGCCATGCGCTGCCAGCTAAAGTAAAGCATGCCATCTGAACCCTGAAAGGCGGATTGCATGCCCCACAAAAACAACCAGTCAAATGCGAATCGCCGGTTGGTCGGCTGCCAGTTCACCTGCAGCGGTTGTTGTTCGAGAATTGTAAAGTGTTTTTGCCGCGCGGAGCGCATCAGTGCAAATTGCCACGCGGACGTCACTGGGTGCGGTTCTGTCTCCATCTGATAGTGATCGAAGCCCACGTTATCGAGATCGCGTGACGCCTGCCAAGGGCAAAGATCGGTAAATAGCGTCATGAGATTGTGCGTGATGGGCCGTTGCGGGCTGTGCCTGCGGATGATGTCGATCTGGTCCTTTTGAAATTTGCACAGTGCTTCATTGCTGAAGCGTCGGAAATCGAGTTCAAGATGTGGGTTTTGATCTGCCCAGGAGGCAAGGGGCAGCTCTATTTCGTCGAAGCTGCGGTAGTGCTGCGACCAAAAACACGTGAACCACTCGTCATTGAGAGCCTCAATTTCGTTTTGGTATTTCGCCTTGAGCCATTGCCGGAAGGCATTGCGTGAATGCTCTGTATAAAGGAAAACCGAGTTGTGGCAGCCGAATTCGTTGTCGGTTTGCCACGATGTTACCGCCGGATGCTTGCCGAATGCTTCGGCGAACAACTGACTGATGCGGCGGCTTTCGGCCTGATAGACGGGGTGATGAAAGTCGTAGTGACGGCGTGATCCAAATGGAATGCGCTGGCCAGTGCGGGTGATCGGCAGAATATCCGGATGTGCGTCAATCAGCCATTTAGGTGGAGTTGCTGTCGGAGTGCAAAAAATAACTTCGATGGAATTGGCTTTCGCCAAATCGAGTGCCTGCAGAAAAATGTCAGGATGCCAGGTTCCTTTCGAAGGCTCAACGGTCGCCCAGCTGAATTCTCCCATCCGGATTGTGTGTATCCGCTGATGCACCATTCGTTTGAAATCTTCTTGCAGACGTTCTTTTGTCGACAACCATTCAAGTTTTCCGGAGGAGACGCGGCGGGTCAACGTCGGTTTGTTGGAAATGTAATCGGGGTAATAAGCTGCACCCAATTTAAATAGCGTCTGATTCGAGTTGGCCATGATTCTTTCCCTGAATGATGGTGATTGAATTCTTATTCGATTGTTTCAAAACCCGCGCTGAAGCCGCCCGAAGGCTGGCAGACAAAGATTTGCGGGATGATGCCGGTCGCCTGAGTGTATGGGTTCGTTTGATTGGCGAAACGGTCAACCAGTGCATCACACAAACTCCGATGCACGAGCTGAACAGTTGAGCCGCCAAAACCACCACCTGTCATGCGCGGGCCAATCAGTGCATCCAGAGCCAGTGCGGGGCGAGTCGTGCAAAGTTCTCGCACGACTGTTTCAACGGCCGAACACGCTGTGTTGAGTTCAACGCAACTGACTTCATAAAGGGTGTCGAGAGACTTGTGACTGGCCCGCATGGCCGCATTGAGTGCCTGCAAGTCGCCGGCCGCCAGTGCACGTGCGGCTTGCATCACGCGTGAGTTCTCGCGCATTGCATGACAGGCTCGCCTGGCGAGAAGATCGCAGTCGGTTGTTCCATCCAACAGGCTGCGCAGATGAGTCAGGTACTCATCGTCCGTTTCAATGTTTTGAAAACGCGGCAGTCGTGAGAGTTCACCCAATGAATGCGCTCCCAGTCCCAATGCTTTGTTCAGGGCACGTAATGCACTTTCACAGGATGCGCGCCTTTCGTTGTATGCACTTTCTGCGAGTGAATGACTGACTCCGGTTTTGAAGATCACGAGTGCATGATTGTGAAAAGCTTCATGGGCTTTCGCATATGAAATATGAAAGTTTTTTCCAACCGGAAACTCGAGAAAATCGACACGGGTGAAGTGATCGGCGCGGGAGCAGAGCACTGCCAGCTGGTCCATCAGGCCACACTTCGTTCCTGCGAATCGGTGCTCTGTGTACATGGCCAGTCGCGCAAGCGCAGAGGCATCGAGCGGGACTCCGCTCAGGGTGTTGAGCTGGCCCAGCAGCGAAATACACAGGGCCGCGGAGCTACTCAGGCCTGCTCCCTGTGGAAGGTTTGATTCGAGGATGATGCTCAGGCAGTGATTTTGCCACGGCATGTTGGAAATTTGCCGGCTTCTCAGCGCAGCCTCAAACAGGGCAAAGCAGCCGATGACGTAGCGGGCCCAGCTGTGTCCTTTCAGTCCGGCGAGCGAAACCGCATCACTGCGTTCGATTCCTGTTTCAAGCAGCTGATGGGCGATGAGCGTGATTTCTTCTGCCGACAATGAAAGCGTCTCGTTCGCGCTGCGCGAGGCAATAAAGACAGCCGCAGTTTGAGCGCTCAATAATTTAAGCTCTGCGCGAACGCCGAGATTCAATGCTGCGGGCATGACCATGCCGCCGTTGTAGTCGGTGTGTTCACCGATGAGGTTGACTCGCCCCGGCGTAAAGCTGACCAGATGCTGAACGACAGTTCCTGAATCAAGCGGGAGCGGATGAACGCCTTGAG
>JBEDKY010000170.1:0-2732 GCA_041171905.1 Pseudomonadota bacterium | reverse complement strand
GAATAAAGATATCGCCGCGGTTGATTGATGTTCTTGCGAAACAATTTCGACCATTATGAACTTTCAAATTTTGGATAAGACATGTTCTGTCCGGACTCCACTCCTGCCCCTCCTGCCGTCGAGTGTGCCTTCTATCGTCCTGGCGACTGGCGGCAGGATATGTACACCATTCCGCTCGAAGCATTGTCAGTTGCAGTTGTGAGCTCGATAAAGCCGCCCGCTGAGCCGCGCTGGCCATTTTCCTCTGAAAAGACCGATAAAGAACGTCAACCAAGTCGTCACCCTGGTTTTTTCGCAGCAGGGCTCGGCTTGGGAGTTTCGCTGCCTCTCACGGCCGCACTCGTGACTGACAATCCAGATTTTCCAGTTTTGACCCACGTGCGTGGATTGATCCACACACATCTCTGGACTGAGTTTTTTGCATCTTCGGCAAAGAATTATTTTGGCAGGCACAGACCATTCTACAACACCGAACTGCGCAACTCCACAGACCGCATCGACGATCGTCGCTCCTTTTTCAGCGGACATTCGGCCCATTCATTTGCTTTTGCCGGTTATCTCTCTCAGGTTGCGCTTAGTGAAATGAAAGACAGCACGCAGGCTTGGTTTTTTGTGTCACTTCTCAATGGTGTTGCCGTTTGGGTTGGGTCCTCGCGCGCTGTCGATCATCAGCACAACTGGAGCGACGTTTTGACGGGTACTGTTGTTGGAGGCGGGATGGGGTACTTGATGTATCACCAGGTCGCACGGAGCCGCGGGCTCACGGTTCAGTTTTCACCCGACGGAAAGAAAATCACTCTCAGCGCTGCTCTTTGAGATTCAGATGGATTTTTGCCTGCACCGCGACGTCTGGATTTCGTAGCAGATTACAGATCGATTCAGTTCGGACATTCGCCGTTGGCATTGGCATCACTGTTCTGTTGTGAAGTCCCTTTGTTCACCGGTATTGTCTTCATCATTGAGAAAACTGCAGTCGGCTCCTTTGCTAGTTTGCTTTCAATCGATGTCAGAGGAGTTGCGGTGACAGGTCTCGCCTTTTTGTTTTCTTGGAGAGCCACGCCTGCGACAGATTTGATCCAAGGAAAATAAGGTGAAACGTAGGTATAATTAACATCACCCTGATCGCAGGTCAGCTTTGCCTGCACAAAAATATTCATTCCGCTGACGATTCCCAACACCATTCCGTTTGTCTTGATAAACGCGGGTCCACCGGAGTCACCCGTGCATGCCTGACTCGCCTTGCCGCTGGCATCGCGCAAGCGGAGTTGGTTGGCAATTGTAGTTCCAGGAACACTGTCGGCCGGCACTTCTCCATAGTAACTGGACTCGGTCCAGCGCATTTTTCCAGAGTCACTGCGTGTGTCGCCAGTTACCCCGAATCCCATCAGATAGACAGCCCGATTGGAACTGACCTCCGTCAGTGATTCAACAAACGACGCCACAACGCTCGTGTTTGGCAAAGCCTGCTGTGTTGTGACGACGGCAATGTCGTGAAAAAGTCCATTCCAGTCCGGATGCACGGCAACCTTGTCGATTATAACGAGCTCCCGACCACGTGCCTGATTGAGATTCGTTCCGCTGTATACGTATCCAGAGTAGCTTTTGATGCGAGCAGTCTGTGGCGGAACAAAGCAGTGAGCAGCGGTCAATATTGCATTGTTTGCGATCACGACACCTGTGCAGATTGAACTTTCCTCGCTTCCGTTCTCGAACTCCAAGCTGATCTGCAGTGCGACCGTAGCCCGTGCAGAATTGACAAATATGTCGGACGCAGCTGTATCGGTGCCTGTGCTTGGCGTCGGCGTTTTAGGTGCGTTAGGCGACCCTGCTTCAGGCGGAGATGCTGATGAGCCATCTGGGATTGCAGGTGGTTCGCCTGGCTCCTCGGGTTGTCCTGATGAGTCGTCTGAATTGCTCGGTTGTCTGACCGGAGGTGTTACGCCACCAGCCATGGGCGGCAAAACAACTTCCCGGACGTCTCCAGCCATGAAGCCGCTCTGTGAAGCAAAGTTTTTTCCGGCGGTTGCTTTGCTGTTTTTATTTTTTGAAGCTGTGAAATCGGCTTTACCGTTTGTGCATCCCTTCTTGGGGACACGGTCTAGTTGAAGCCCCTGTCCACTGTTTTCGCACGACGTGTTGACTGACAGCAGAATGATGGCTGAGATGAAATTAAAGCGTTGGATTTTCATAGCTTCCCCTGTTCTCTGGGGGTATCGGTGTTTTTTGGGGATTACTTAATTCGATTCGGATTGAGTTTTAAGGTATTGCTTTTAATGAATATAATCTCATTTTTCAGGCAGCAAGAGCGCTGCGCCTTTTAGAAACCTGTTGCCTTCAACCAATCCGCCTGTTCGTAAAAGACGCGTTCGAGCGACAGCGCATGCGCAGGTGCGCATTGCCCCACAAGAGTTCTGTCCCGATGCGTGAACGCGGCAGTGAGTGCGTCGGCTGGTAATTTTTGAGTTGCGATTTCAACACCTGTGCCGACGAGGTTGCGGATCATGTTTTTGAGAAATCCTTCTCCCCAAAAATCAACAAAGACGGCCTCGGGGTAGAGTTGGTCTTGGCCGACTTCAACTCTGTGAATACGCCTGACGGTTGATTTTGCCGTGCAATCGGATGCGCGGAAGGCCGAGAAATCAAATTGCCCAACACATTGCTTCAGCGTGTTTCGCAGTGTTTCGATGCTGAAGTCACGGCTGCGGACCGCCCACGCCGCGGGTGTCAGCTGC
>JBEDKY010000169.1:0-8835 GCA_041171905.1 Pseudomonadota bacterium | reverse complement strand
GCGATGCGTGCGAAGTTTTCGCGCGGTAATTCTGTCTTTACCGTGGGCTCAACCGAAACCCGCGGCAGTTCCGACGGTTCCTTCACGGGCTCAATTTGCGGCTCACCCGTTTCAGAAGAAGCCCCTGCGGTTGAATGCAGACGACGTTCTTCGCTGGTCACAGGAACTTCTCCCTCGGCCATCGCTGCCTTGGTCGCAGGCGTGACGGCGACAAAGGTCAATCGCACGGAGTTGCCGAGCTGCCTGCTCGGACCGGCGTTCAGTGTGTCGATGCGGGCGGCAGGAAAGTCTGTCGCGAGCTTACGCCGCAAGTTTTCGATGCGGGTGTCCGCACGCTTGAGGTTCGCATTCAATTTTCCCGCGGCCTGCGTGCTGGCGAGAATCTGAAAATACTCAACGTCATCCTTGCGGTTAATGAACGATGCCAAACAGTCATCGAGAGCCTTTGCAGGTACAGCGGTCACGTTGCCGGTGTACCTGAGCGTACAATCATGCGCTTCGGTGCGGCTGGCTGCCTGCGCGTTCTGCAGAACAAAGCACGTGGATAACGCCGCACCGGCCATCAACAGTTGATGTCCCTTCATGTCGCCTCCTATTGTTCAATCCCAACCAATTTCCGAGCCGGCCTGTGCAGAATTTCCGGCAAACGGCGCTTTTGTGCAATTTACGAATCTGATGTTTCGGCAAGTTTGAGACGGGGCAACGGAAAACCCAAAACGACAATCTCCCGCCACAACACTCACTCCGCTGCAGAGCATTTGCTAAACTTGAGGAAGTTTGATCGGGAGCAATGGTGAACGTCTTAATTCGAAAATCAAATGGAATGATACTTGGCCCGATTGCCATCGGCGACCTCGCCAGCCTGCTCGCCTCCGGACAAATACACAAAGACGACAAGGCAGCGCTGGAAGGAACTAACGACTGGCAAGAGGTGACAACACTTCTCAAACAGTCGGGGCTGGCCGGACACACACTTGCGGGACACAGTCGCCGCCTGATTGCCTTTTTGTTTGATTTGGGAATCCTCATCATGATTGTGAATTTTTCTAATCTGCTGTTCGACAGAATCCCGTTCTTTTCACACACGCAACTGGACTTTCAACGCCTGCTTATTTTTTACACTGTCATCTGGCAAATCATGATCGCCCTGCTGCAGGCATCGAAGCTGCAGGCGTCGCTCGGTAAAGCAATTGTCGGTCTTGCGGTATTGAGCGAGGAGAACCAGCGGCTGACTTTGTCGCAGTCATTTGCGCGTCAATTCGCCTTTGTCGCAACTGCATCTTTTCTTATATTTTTCCTTATGCCGTTTTTCAGCCGCAAACGTCAGGGCGCTCACGATGTCATGATCCGCTCTGTCGTGGTCGAAGTTTGAAAAATTTCAAATCTGCATGTCCTGATTGCGAATCCGCACAACCCGAGTTCCGCCGATTAAATCAGTCGGGTAAACACCGAACAGCAGAGTCAGCGGGAACAGACAAAGAATTCGACCCAGTGATTCACGCACGATGACACGCACAAGACTGAGACGGGAATTTGGAAAACTCGCGTGCACCACCTGCAAACCAAGAACCCGCTTACCGAACGTCATACCCGATCGCCACGTGAGGAAGACCCAATAAATAAAAATCACGGGTAAAAAAGACGCAGTCGCACCCAGGTTCACAAAGGCATTGTTTGTGAAGTATGCGGTGGACGACTTTATCAACAGAGCGATGGGCGTGCAGACAGACAAGTCAATTGCAAGGGCGAACAGTCGCTCCTGCAGACCCGCTTTCGAGTAAACAGAAAAATCCTGCTCAAATTGAAACTTGAGCAGTTCGTTGTTCGACACCTGAGAAGGTCCGGCCTGCAATTTGACCTGTTGCAGATCGGCTGCAGCTCGGCTGCGTGCGGCAGCCATTTTCTGCTCGACTAATGAAATTTTACCGGAAGCCTTGTCAACCGGCATCGGGCTCGACCTCCGTTGTTTGGTTTGTGTGGCGACCCAGACAATCAATGACGATGCGATTGGAGATGCATGAACGAAGCTCCATCAGATGATGCAATTCACCTCGCTCGGCCATGTGGCGGGCAATCGAATCGACACTCGACAAAACTGCGGGAGACTGTCGGCTCAGCGGATACGCATAAAGATACGCATCAAGACAGCGGACTGCGAGCGTGAGACGACCGGTGTTGACGGCACTTTCGGCAAGACCAAGCCACGTCAGTTGTCCGGTGCGCGGTGTCAGTTCGATCAGGCGGATGTCTTTGGGACAGAGCTCCAACAGGCCAAGTCCGGTCTGCTTCATGCCGAACTTCATCGTCAAAGCAAGCACATCGGCAAAGTACAGCTCAGAAAAATGGACAATCTTGTTTCGCAAAGGATGGGACGGTTCCTGATTCAAAAGCACGAAACCGCGATGAATCGCCAAACCCGCCGGATAGGGATTGTCGGGATTGATTCCAGCTTCCGATGCAGCACGATCGATCAGAACGCCGACGTCACTTTCCTCCTTCAATTTTTCGAAGCGCTTTTCCTCATTCAAAAATATGAACCCCGGTGGACGTCCCCGCGATAATTTTATCAGCGCAGTCAAAAGCGCTCCAATGACAAAAGCCATCAGATGGGCCCCGTGTGCCACGCCTCCGCCGAGAGGGTCTTTCAGTGAGCCGATGAATCCGTGTAGGTCGGATGCCACTGTCAGAAATGGAAGCATGTACTTGACGGGTATCTTGAACACGGCCCAGCGAAACGGAATCCAACACAACACATTCATCCGATTTTCCGAGAACATGGCGTAGTACATTCCGGCAACTGCGGACACGATCGCCGAGCCGCCCAGGAGGATCACCTCACGCTGCAAGTTAATCGCATCGAAGAGCATTCCAGCCGAGCCCGCCACTGCTGCAACCAAGATGAACCACCACGGCGCAAGCGCACTTTCGACGGCAATTCCGACCAAGATAAAGACCAGAGTGTTGCCCCATAAATGCGAAAGCGACCCGTGTCGAAAATGGGCATCCGAGACCGACTGGACGGTAATATTTTCGCGTGTCAGACGGTGACTTTCCGATTGCCATGCTCTGACTTTTTCCAGTGCGTATTGGTCGGCCGAAGAGAGTGCAGAAAAGGCTCGGTGACTGCTGAAGGAAGAATAACCAGTCGCGGATTCACGGACAAACCTTTCAATACGATTTAATTCCTGCCTGCACCTTTGCTGTTTGCATCTCGATAAAGTTTTGATTCGCTCGCTGGTCTGTAGGAATAATTCTTCTTCAGGCCCATCGGCAGGCTCAAAACGCTGCATTTGCAGCAGCCCCCAAGCTGTCGACCACTCCCGCTCGCATTGTTGAGTCTGGACATTTTCAGCGGTGCAGGCCTCAACGTACAACGCGCCTGCCTTTTCATGGTAGCCGCTGTAAGTCCAAGCGGCACGTGTCACTTCGCTCATCTGCTGCGAGATATTTTCACCAAAAACAAAAAGAAGAAGCCACACAATGGCAATCGACAGAGTGATGACCGGAAATCTGGGGAGTCTATGTCCGATTCCATATGGTACGATCAGCATCCCTATCCCTCAATCGATCCGTTTTTCCGGCCTGAACGATCAGTGGTAAAAAACCATGCCGCCCTTCAGAACCTTTTTATTTTTTCCCGCAGCCTGCCAATGCACCTGCAAATCAGCCTTGCCCTTTTTGTGCAGGTACTCGAGGGAAAACTTTTGGTATCCCTCGCTCAGTTCAACAGCTGCTGACTTCTCATTGTTTTTCGATGCACTGACGACCGTTTTGTTGTTGATTATCAAACGCGACTCACCGTCGGATTTGACAAAAAACCTGTAGCGCCCCGGCTTCGGCACTCTGATGTATCCCTCATAGTTGATAGCGAAATTTTCTTTTCTGTCGGCAATCGAAGTCTTGAACGTGACCGCTGTTCCAGACGTTTTGGGCTTCAACGTCGAGAGTTCCGGAAGCGACTGCCACGCACCTTCAAAATATTCCCACACCAGACCGTTGTCGTAGATTTTGACCGCCGGCGGCTCCAACGGTGCAGACTTCATTGCGTTGAGTGAGTTCAGAACGTTGATACGCCCGCCTGCTGCGACGAGTCCCGCCATCGCAGGAAGTGGATCGCTTCCCGAGATGATTGCGCTGCGCAACTGGCTGACAGTTCTTTCCGGATAAGCATTCCAGAGCAACGCCGCCACACCCGCGACATGTGGTGTCGCCATCGAGGTGCCATTCAGGCTCGCGTATCTGTTCCCGGGCATGGTAGACAAAATATTGCTACCCGGTGCGGCCACATCCACCCCGTCGGCGCGATTTGAAAAGTAGCTCAGCACGTCATTGTCAGTTGTGGCTGCAACTGAAAGAACGTTTGTGAACGTCTTCGTGTAATATCCAGGATAATCCGCTTTCGTTGCCGAATCGTTTCCGGCCGCAGCCACAAAGAGCCGACCCGCATCCTGCGCCACCTTCACGGCCTCGGCCATGAGCACGCTGCCCGCAATGCCGCCATAACTGTTTGATAGAACCATCGCTCCATTCGCCACCGCATAGACCGCAGCGCGATAAACGTCGTAACCAGTCGCAAATCCGCTGTCACCTATCATACGCAGAGGCATTATGGAGGCCGACCAGTTGACGCCGGCAACACCGATGGCGTTATTGCCACGTGCGGCGATTGTTCCCGCACAATGCGTTCCATGCCCGTGCGGATCCGATGGGTCGGCGTCATTGTTCGCAAAATCCCAGCCTTGTACGTCATCGACAAAGCCATTGTTGTCGTCATCGATGCCGTTTCCCTGCACCTCAGCCGGATTGCGCCAGATGTTATCGCGCAGGTCTAGGTGATTGAAATCAACACCGGTATCGAGCACAGCAATCACAATCTTTCCCGCAGAATTGAATTGCGGCCACACACGCGTGACGTCGATTTTTCTCAATCCCCAAAGAGATGGTAACAACGGGTCTGATGACGCAGCCACGTGCTTATATCGAACGTTGGGTTCGGCGAGCATGACAGCCGACAGCTTGTGCAGCCGATTGATGGCAAGAGCGACCGCTGTTGCATCATCTGCTTTGATTTTTATGCGAGCGACGTCGAAACCCGCAGGCTGTGAATCATCGTGACGATTCGGTATTTTCTTGACCATCGCCAGAGTCGCAGGGTCGAACCCGAACTCATCGACAGACAGATCGCCGATGGCGACGACGTCGTTGACAAGCCCAGAATCAGCCATCGTCCTGACATCACCGCTACGTCTTTTGATAGGCAGCGAATTTTTCCAATCTTCGCGCAAGAAAAGATTGACCTCAAAGGGTTCATCACTCTTGTACATTGAGCGCACTGCGCTGAGGTTGCCGGGGGCGTATATCTCGTCCAGTACACCATCATCTATCCCCAGCTGATCCTCCACACCGTCAGGAATCAACACGCTGGGCGTAGAGACGTTCGGCGGGTTTTCTGACAGCGCAGAGGGAGGCTGAGTTTTTTTAAGACAACCGGGAAGAGGCAATGTTGCCAACAACGCCCACGACATTGCTGATATTTTTCTCCGCATTTGCCCCCCAATCCACGCGCAACGCACCGGTTTTCGGCAGATTCTCGTGCTGGGCTGAGAGATTTTTAATTAATTCTTGATTTTCATGACAAACCCCCATACCGACTCAAGACTTCCGCCTCCCTTGGAGCAACTGTCATGCGATCCTTGGTTACATTGGCTGTCACTGCTTTAAGCGCTGCCTGTTCACGCCCCGCCGACTCGCAAACGCAGTCGCGAACAGCCGAAACAGAGCAATTCACTCAAGAGGAACTCCGCGTTGGCGACATTATTTTGGTGCCGCTCAACTGCTACGTCTGCAATGCAATCGAGGCAGAAACCGGAGTCGCATACTCTCATTCGGTGATCGTCGCCGAGACGAACGCAGACGCTCGAGGCACCTTGGTCTATGAAGCCTGGGGTTCAGTTAAAGTCACTCCACTTTCAGAAATTTCCGCACGGAAGCAAAAGAACCAATCACTTTTTGTCGTTCGCCCGCGGCAGTTCATACGCAGCGGATCACCCTCTGTAGAAGTGCTGCGAAAGGTGTTCGACGACGAGTTCAACGGGTTGCCATTCGATGACGAGTACCTTTGGGACAACACTGACGCGCAGGGGCGCGAGAAGTTCTATTGCTCAGAGTTTGCGTTCAAATTCATCAATCGTTTTTTGCGTGAGCAATTGACTTCCACTCCTATGGATTTTTCGCGAAATTGGGAATTTTGGGTCAAGTACTACGCGCAATTTGGAATGAAGCCACCCAATGGCCAGCCCGGAGCATCGCCGGCAACCTTGTTCAACAGCGCATTGGTCAAAAAATTGGGTGAACTGAAAACGCCACCGCCATAAGCAGAGGGAATGGAAAGATGAGCCAGTACGTGGGAATTCTCGGCATACTCTTCATGATTGCCGTCGCATGGCTGATCAGCGAAAACCGCAAAGCGATTCCTTGGAAAACAGTTCTCATCGCAACGCTCATGCAGGTATTTTTGGGTCTGCTCATTGCAGGTCTGCCCGCACTCGGTATCCGCGGTCCGCTGAGCGGATTCTTCTCTGCCGCCAACGACGCGATCATTGCAACGCTTTCGTTTGTCGACAAAGGCTCGGGCTTTGTTTTCGGTCCGCTCACTCAGCCTGAAAAAATCGGCGATTACATCATCGCGTTCAAAGTTCTGCCGTCGATTATCTTCTTTGCCTCGCTGATGGCGGTTTTGTACCACTTCGGAATCATGCAGAGGATTGTCAACGGGATGGCTTGGGTCATGCGACGTTTTCTTGGAGTTTCAGGAGCAGAATCGCTGTCAACGGCGGGAAATATTTTTCTCGGACAGACTGAGGCACCGCTGCTCGTCAAACCATACGTCAACTCGATGAGCCGCAGTGAGATCATGTGTGTCATGGTGGGAGGTTTTGCAAATGTCGCGGGAGGTGTCTTGGCCGCCTACGTCGGCATGCTCGCCGGATTGATTCCCGACATTGCCGGACACCTGCTTACCGTGAGTGTGATGTCGGCACCGGCAACAATTGTTTTTGCGAAAATCATTGTTCCGGAAACAGAGAAACGCGCATCTGCCGCCGATGTTTCACTCAACGAAAAGTCGATTTACACCAATGGCATCGACGCCGCCGCGCATGGAGCGCTTGAGGGTACACAACTTGCGATCACCGTTGGTGGCATGTTGATAGCATTCATCGCCTTGGTCGCTCTGGGCAATGGCGCACTCGGCTGGTTCAGCGATACGATTGGTTTGTCTGCACGACTGGGCGACCGACTGAGTCTGGAACTTCTTCTTGGCTGGATATTTTCGCCGTTCGCATGGCTGCTGGGAGTGTCGTCTGACCACATCCAGTTCGCCGGACAGTTGCTCGGCAAAAAACTCATTCTGAACGAATTCGTTGCCTATCTGGACCTCGCCAAAAACGGCGCTGACTTAGACAAGCGTTCGGCACTCATCATGTCCTACGCGCTGTGCGGATTCGCAAACTTCGGCTCGATAGCCATCCAGATCGGCGGAATCGGCGGCATCGCTCCGAGCAAGAAAAGTGAACTCGCATCACTCGGACTCAAAGCGATGTTCGCCGGAATGTTTGCGTCGGCGATGTGCGGCGCCATCATGGGACTGCTCGTCTGAGCGCGTGGTACGGCCGCTCAGAGCCTCGTCAGTTGAAAACTTCCGCTGCCGCAATTGACGGTCACCGTGTTGGTCAACACCGCAAATGAACATCGGTGAGTCCCTTTCGTCAGGCATCCTTTTGGACCATCGCTTTCAAGAACCTGAAGATTTGCAATTCCTGACTTGGCGAGATTGGGCGGAAACAAAAAACGGCTGCGGCAGGCCACAGACGTACCGGAGCAGTCCGGACCAAAAGTCATAGTATCCTCGGTGGGTACGGTTGCTTTCCACGAACCGACGATAGGAGAATCGAGGCAGGCGTCCTTGCCGAAGGGTGCCGGCTGCTCTTCCATCAAGGGTTTGGAAACACATGAAATGAAAGACGGAAGAAAAAAAGCCGAGCCCAAAAGGGCCCCAAGCATCCGAGTGAGCTGAGACATCATACCCCCAAAAAAATTAATCTTTCTTTCGATAAGTTAACCCGTTCCGCACCAATCTGCCAGAGTGCCGAACAGCCAAAAAACACAGCCTCCGGGAAACCGCTAAACCCCTGCTAACAAAACGACTCTGTAGCCATAATTCTTGGTGTTTTTTCCAAATCCCAAAAATCTTCAAATTTAACCCTCAAGCTTTCTTTTCGTCCGGCCGACCATGCTCCACAGACCAACTCGTACCATCGAAGGAGACGTTATGAAGCGCTCAACTTTTCGCCGTCTGACCCAGGTCCCTTTGGCACTCACGGTGTTGGGCGTTGTCGGCTCCAGTTGTGGATTGCGCGAAACCCGTTCCAGCTCGGCAACTTCGCTGCTTGGCCAGGTTCAAAAGGCGAGTAACGCGGGCGCTGTCACTGCAACTCCTAAGGTGAGCATCCAGCTCGATGAAATCCGCAAGCAATTGCGTGATGCGACAGAGTTCTGGAAACTGAGTTTGGCTCAGGAATCCAAAGAGCGCAAAGAAGCAGACGAATCGATACGTGCCGATGTTCTTTCGCTGGGCTAAAAACTTGAAGCATTGAGAACCAAGCTCGATTCTGAAATCAACCGACTCGACAAAACGCTGCGCGAAGAATTCGATGGCAAACTCAAGAAACAGGAAACAGACCTCGTTTCCCTCATCAACAGCGAAACAAAAGCCCGCGAAAGTGCGATAAGCTCGGTCAACGAGAGCATCAGACTGAATAGAGATGAGCTCGAAAG
>JBEDKY010000168.1:0-5187 GCA_041171905.1 Pseudomonadota bacterium | reverse complement strand
AAGTACGCTTGGGATCAGGCAATTGAGGGAAAGGAGCTGCCATGGATAAAACCACTTCGATGATTGTGTCGGTGTCGGCGCTTCAAAATTTTCAAGTTGAAGTCGAACTCTCCGATGGGACTGTTGTTCGTTCTGATTTATCCAGATTTAAGAACGTCTATTGCTTCCCAAAATCTGAAGCAGAATGGCAAAAGGTGAGCATTGATAGCCATGGCCTTGATTTGATTTGGGCCAGCCGTTTTGAAGTGCATGTTGATCAAGTGCTAGCCAACCAGGTGGGTGGAAGTTCTGGTCTCAAGCGGGCTTAGCCCTGTTTTTCCAAAGGGCGGGGGGTTATAGCGGGGCTGTTTGTCTTTACGGTGGCCAACTTTGGTCTGCGCTCTCCGCTACTTGCATGGTCTTTGCTTCCGTTTGCGCTTCTTTTGTCTTTGATCTGGAGAACTCTTTCGAAGCGCGACGTTGTTCTTGCAGCTAGAGGTAAATCCTCTGGTTGATGTCTCCGACCCGCTGCAAGGTTCCAGATGATCGAATCCAATCATCTGCCCACCCTATCAAAAGACACTCTAAGGTCATCTTTCCGAGTTACGAAGAATAATGAATGTTCACCAACGCAAAAATTCTGCAGAGGAGTTAAATGAGATTTCAGACCGAGCAAATCCACGGTGCATTTCGCGTTGAGCGTGTTCAAAGCCTCCCTGAACAGGATGCAGAGGCACGCATTTTGACGCACGTCGCGACTGGTGCTCGTTTGATGCATATTGCCAACACAGACAAAAACAAAGTGTTTTGTATTGCATTACGCACTCCTCCGAGCGACAACACAGGTGTGGCGCACATTCTCGAACACTCTGTTCTATTGGGTTCACAAAGGTTTCCCGTCAAGAACCTTTTCGAAAAGGTTAGCGAGGGAAGCCTGAACACGTTTCTCAATGCCATGACCTATCCCGACAGAACAGTTTATCCGATTGCCTCGCAGAACAATGCCGACTTTTTCAACCTGATGAATGTCTATTTGGACACTGTCTATTTCCCTCTGTTGACCGAGAATTCGTTTCTGCAGGAAGGTTGGCACTATGCTCCTGACGAAGAAAATTCTTCGTTCAAATATCAGGGCGTTGTTTACAATGAAATGCGCGGATATTATTCAATACCGAAGCACCTTCTCTCGCTCAAAATCAGGAGCGGGATATTCAAAGGAACGCCCTATTGCTTCGATTCGGGCGGCAATCCTGAATTCATTCCAGACCTGTCATATGATGAGTTTAAAAAATTCCATCAGACACACTATCATCCATCCAATTCGTGGATTTATCTGTATGGAGATCTCGACCTGAACGAGTGTCTCGATGTGATTCACGAGAAAGCATTGTCAAAATTTACGAGAACTGCAGCCGTCGACTGCGTCGAGAAGATACCATTCCGCCACGAACCATCGGCGATTTTTGCAAAATACCCGATTTCCGAAAATCAAACGGTGGAGAACAACGCCTATATCGGCAGAGCGTGGTGCCTCGGAGACCTTGTGGATGCAGGCTCCTCTTTGTTGGCCGAGCTTCTTTACCTCGCGCTTTTGGGAACCGATGCATCCCCTCTGCGGCTGGCGCTGCGTTCATCCGGCCTTGGTCAAGATGTTCATGAGTACTTGGACAGCCAGCAGCGCTGCGGAATTTTCTTTGCGGGTGTTTCGGGGACGAATCCCAAAAACGAAGCACTGGTTCAGAGTGTCATTGATCAAACCTTGCGCAGCATTCAAAAATCTGGTTTCCCCCCTCAGCTTGTTGAGGCCATCTTGGCGCGGCTTGAATTCCGGCTTCGTGACTCCGAAGGCGGATGGATGTCAAAGGGGCTAAAGCTTGCTTTAGCCTGCTTCGAAACATGGCTCTACGATTCCGACCCGCTGGCGAGACTCTCATGGCAGAAGCCATTTGCTGAAATCCGTCATGCCGTTCTCCATGATCGGCTTCTCGAGCGCCTCTTTGAGAGGCTAATTATCGATAATCAACATTACACGACAATCGTGTTCTCACCCGACGCAGGACTGGCAGAACGAAAAGAACAGCAACTGGAAAGTAAAATTGCCGCGTTTCGAGAGTCATTGAGCTCAGAGAGATTCTTTGAAATTACAAACAAGGTAAAAGACCTGAGAGCCGCACAGGGGACAATTGAATCGGAAGAAGTGATTGCGGCTCTTCCGAGGCTTAAGATTGAAGAGATCAACCCTTTGGCTGAGAGGATCAGCTCGAAGGCTCAACCGCTGGCCGGACACGAGGTCATTTTTGTTCCGGCAGATGCATCCGGAATCTGTTATCTCAACATCGGCTTCCGTGCTGAATCGCTTCCTGCCAAAGATGCACCCTGGCTGGCATTGATGGCAAATCTGTTCACCCGTCTGGGAACCACTGAATTGCCTTTTCCTGAACTCGAGCAGAGAATTAACAACAAAACCGGATTAATTTCGGCTGCGGTCAACGCATTGGGACGTGCTGATGACATCCATGCAGCCAATCCCGTCTTTTCGATTGAGACAAAATTTCTCACGCAAAATTCCAAGGAGGTTTTGGAACTATTGAGGAGTCTTCTCTTTGAACAGGATTTTTCGAATCCTCAAAGGTTGACAGATTTGTTGGCAGCTGAATTTCAGAAGGCAAAAGAGAATCTTGTTTCCCGTGCATGGGTGATTGCTCAAAGGCGTGGCGTGGCATCCTTCTCGCCGCGTGGAAGATACACCGAGCTGATGAAAGGAATCGACTACGTTCGGTTCATCATAGCGCTTCAAAACGAAGGACCGGTTGGTGTTGCACGTGCTCAAAGCGAGCTCAGGCGAATGGTTCAAACTTACATCTGCAGAGATATGCTCACACCGGTTTGTGTTTCCTGTGGAGAAAAGGAGTGGTCGTCTGCGCTGCAAACGGACATCGCACATCTGGTTGAGTCCTTCCCACAGAATGGGCTCCGGTTTGGAAAGGCAGACCTGCAACTTTCGCATCGTAACTCCGCTTTAATCGTGCCGAGTCAAGTTCAGTTTGTGACGATGTCGTTTCCTGCCGGAAAAACCGTTTATGAGAGGGGCATGTTTGCATTGATTGGTCGTGTTGCCGAGACACAGTTTTTACTTCCGGAAATTCGTGCAAAGGGCGGCGCGTATGGTTTTTGGGTATATCATGAACCTGAATTTTCAGAGATGACTTTTGTTTCATTTTGCGATCCCCATTTGCGACGCACTGTCGAGGCTTATCTACGGGTGCCTGAATTCCTCCAAACCGTCTCGTTGACAAAGAATGAATTTGACAAACTTAAGATTGGCTATTTCGGTCAGCTCGATCGTTTGCTGTCAAATGAAAGGAAGGTCAACAAAGTCTTGCAGGACGCCGTGATCGGCGTCAATTCTGCCGAAGTTCAGAAATCAAGAGATGCGGTTCTGCAGGCCACTCCGGAAGACATCCGCACATATGCAGCACTCTTCAAAGAGGCAATCGATAGCAGTAGCGTCGCAGTCGCCGGTGGAGCAACTGAGATAAATAAAGCTGCGGATCTGTTTGCATCAATTGAGGAGATACAATTCTAGCCCTCATTCATAAAGGGGTAGACATAGAGTGACTGTAGACCGAGAATCAAGGTCGAGATGTGCATCTCTCGTATAGATGAAAACAATCTCTTTAAAGGAAGAGAAGCAGACCCAAAAGCGAACTCGCTAAGTAATGCTTTCGGAGCAGGATACCAGTCTGGCATCAATCGAGTTGGGACAAACCATAGTCCCTATTTTTTTGCGGATAATATTGTCATTATCAATGACAAAGATGTTCGCGATTTGTGTTCCAAACTGACACACCACACACCCCTCAGACCCCCCACTTTTTGTGTTCCAAATTTGGACACTTCACAGAACGAAATTCCAAACTCAAAGTCCTCGTTGGCTCGAGCCCATGTCGCGGCAAAGAGCCATCACTCCAAACTTCGGGAGAGGAAGATGAATTCAGTTTTTCAGCCGGCGTTTCTTCCCAAGAATCCTCCGCTCAGTTTGCTCACGCTCCCTTCGCTGCCTCTTCGAGGCCTTGCTTTCTGCTGCGCCACTCGGGGTTCCGAACGCTGTAGCGTTCGCCCCTCATGGCTACGCCGTTCGTTTTTGTCCGACCCTCTTCGCTTGCGCGAATCGACTCGTCCAAAAACTCACCACACACTACGCCACAAAGTAAAAATACAGATTTCTCGTAGGACTAGAATTACATGCGGTTAGGTGCACGGAATTAAATGACAATTAAGCACAGAAAGCAGAATCATGAATATACAGATCAAACAGAAAAGTCAGGGTGAACCCAAATTTTCAAGATGTGTAGAAAACCGTTTTCACTCCAAAAAGCGGCAAATGCGATGATTCTACACCTTTTGCGCTCCATTTTTCTCGGAAAAATCTCGAACGAGCCGCAAAATGCTCGGTCCTGAGATCACAAGCGACATTGTTTTCTGACACCCGCAACGGAGGACTAGAATGTTGTCTCAAGGTTCATTAAAGTCCCGTTCATGCCGCGCTGAACTGCTTCCAAAGCGCGGCGAATCGTTCATTGAAAAGCTCATAGGCAGGAAGGAATTGGCCCAATTTTTGGGTGTGTCGCCGAGCTTCATCAGTAAGATGATGGTGCTCGAAGGATTACCCCATGTGAGAATTGGGCGAGCAGTGAGATTCGACGTGAACGAAGTGAGGAAGTGGCTTTTTTCAAGGAGAAAGCCGTGACTCAAAAATTCAATTCGAAGACATATCAAGGCAAGAAAAGAATCTATCGTCCTGTGGCCGGAGTGACCTTGATTTCAAGGGTTTTGGTCTGGGACGCCAAGCGATCTGAGTATCGCGAACCACCGCGTGGGACAAATTATTTGGCTCGTCGCGTGGAGTATTTTGATGGCGAACGGAAGCTCGTGGCGCAGTCATTTAACTCCCTTGAGGCAGCCAAAAACTGGCAAATGAGGGTCGTTGATGACGGTAAAAGTGAGCAAGCCGTTCCTTCTCAAACTATTCACAAAACGCAGCTCATATCAAATCGAAAGTCGGTCAAAAATAAGGCTCTTGAGGGTGGTGGACCGTTGTTTTGTGAAGTGGTGGATCAGTGGAAACGTCGGACGTTTTCTCGTCTCTCGAAAGGAACGCAAGTCAACTATGAAAAGTATTTGCGCTTGCATTTTTCGGAGGTGATG
>JBEDKY010000167.1:0-6238 GCA_041171905.1 Pseudomonadota bacterium | reverse complement strand
GTCATAGCACTGCCAGCTCCGTGGGGCCGTTTGCTCTGGACTGCCGAGCACTTTGCCGTACAGCGCGGTCAGGAGTTTTCCGACAGGCAACTGAGTGGTCCATTCCATTCATGGCGACATCGTCATTCCTTTGCTGCGCTGACCGAGCACACCTGTGAATTGCATGATGATCTTGAATACGAATTGCCCTTGTCTCCACTTTCGGATGTTGTCGCCGGCTGGTTTGTCCGCAGCCAGCTTTCGAGAATGTTTGCCTACCGGCAAAGAATTTTGTGCAACGATCTGTCCTTCTGGCAATCTCTGTCTGCAACGAACAGGGGTGCTGCGCAGGATGTGGAGGGGAATCGACCCATGCGAATTTTGCTGACAGGCAGCGGCGGAATGATTGGCAAGGAGCTGGCTGCATTTTTGTCGATGGGCGGTCATCAGGTGATTGGCCTCTCACGGCAGGGGCGTGACCCACAAACAAACGTGCAATGGGATCTGACTGAGAGCAGTCCGCGAAATGCATCAGTTTTGTTGGATGGTCGCCCGCTCGACGCGGTGATTCATCTCGCGGGCGAGGGCATTGCTGACAAACGATGGTCTGCGGCGCAAAAGCAGCGGCTTGAAAAATCTCGGGTGCAGGCCACCGAGAATCTCATTGCCGGACTTGCTGCAATGAAACTCTCACCGCGTGTGTTTATTTCAGCCTCTGGAATTGGATATTACGGTGATGCCGGCGACACTGTGCTCAATGAATCATCTCCACGAGGAGAAGGGTTTCTGGCTGAATTGGCGGAGCGCTGGGAAGCGTCTTCACAAAAAGCCGAGGCACTGCTTTCCGCCCGCTGCGTGCAATTGCGCATGGGCGCAGTTCTGACCGCCCGTGGAGGTGCTCTGCAAAAAATGCTCTTGCCCTTTCAGCTGGGGCTCGGTGGTCGCTTGGGCAACGGTCGCCAGTGGATGAGCTGGGTGGCGCTCGATGACGTCCTATATGCAACTGCTTTTGCCCTGCAAAATGAAAACATTTCTGGGCCCGTGAATTTGGTTTCGCCAGAGCTTGTGACCAACGCTGAATTCAGCAAAATTCTCGGGCGGGTCCTGCAGCGCCCGGCGGTGCTGCCCGCGCCTTCTTTCGCACTCAGAGTGGCGCTGGGTGAAATGGCCGAAGACCTTCTGCTCGCGAGCCAGCGAGCGATGCCCCAAGCTTTACTCGATGCGGGATTTGATTTTCGCTTTGCCCGCCTTGAGGACGCATTGCGTCATACTCTCGGCCGCAGCTGAAATTCAGACCTAAAATCCATTCCTGTCGTGCCCGTCGATCAAAACCAAAGTTCAATCCCGCTCTGCATGGTGCTCAGCGTACGCTTGAACGATCCGTCGAGCTGTTTTTTGAAGTCCAAATCATATCGGCCGTATGTGAATGATGTGTAAAATTGAGGTGAGCCGAGTGGGTTTTCTGCCAGCGAATAGCGAAAAATCGGTGTGATAAGCAGCGCGTTGCTCTGGTTTTTCTGGAGCTTCTTATCACGGAATGAGTAGCTGGCATCGAGCGCAAGATGCAGAGTCTTGCTGATATACAGGACCGGCTGCACTCCCAGAGCCACTGTCCTCTGGTTCTTGGATGTTTCGCCGGAGGGAATGATCGCTCCGTCTGTCGTCACGACATATCGTTTCTGCTCATTCTTAAAAAACATTTGCTCAACCGAGAGCGCCGTTATCAATCCCCAGCCTTGCATATTCAGAATATTCGCATCCTCTGCGAAGACTCGGATGTCATAACCCTTGTTGTCTCCGCGCAATGATGCCTCGCTGCCATCCGGCGGTCGCAGATTCACCCCCATCGTCGAGTGACCGCTGTTGCCGCTCTCATTGTCAAACCTGGACATGATGGCTCCGGCATACAGCTCTTGAGAGCCACGGATGGCCTGCCGTCTTCCGCCCGTGGTCGCATCGGCCTGAGTTGCACCGTGGATGATCAGCTTGAAAATAGGAATGATGGAGTAATTGGCTTCGAGCGGAACTTCTCTGCGAAAGAGAAAGGTTGCGTCCTTGGTGTCGACAAGAATTTCTTGACGTGACGCAGATGCGCGGCCGCGCGTCGGCCTGCCGGCGACGACTGCTTCGCGCTTTGCTCTTGCGTATCCCATCGCAAAAAGTGTTCGGTCGGATTCAAGACCGATTCCCAGTGCGTTCGTATCAAACGGGTTACCGGAATCGAACAGGCGCAGATCTTCGAATTCAAACTGCCGGGAACCACCCCACACACGCAAATTCGAAGATGTCGGAAGACTCGTGTAGAGATCACGAATCCGCAAGTTGTTTGAAATTCTGATGGATGACGATTGGTTGTTCGAGCCGTTTAGATTCGTCGCAGTTTCGTGCACCGGAGCGTTTTTTGAGTCGATGGAAAATGAGATTCTGACGTCGTTCGGAAATTTTTTACTGAGCTGGAGTTTTAAATAATTTGGATCGCGGGCATGCCGGGAAGTTTTAAGATTTGGGGCTCCTTGCGCATCGGGTGCCTCAGTCGTCAGTCTCTCAACGAAATTATAGAAAGAATTTCCGCCCGTGCCGTCGACAAACTCGCGACCCGTGAAAGGTGATGCAGTGTCGAATCCGGCACGCCAGTAGCCTGAAAATTGAAATTCTTCTTTTGCCTGCGGAAGCGGGTCCACAACGACCGGCTGCGGTGCGGGTACCTGCTGCGGCAGCTGCGGTTGAATTTCCTGAGCCGGCAACTGCTGCTGCGGTTGCGGTTGAATTTCCTGAGCCGGCAACTGCTGCGGCGGTG
Source organism: Pseudomonadota bacterium (assembly GCA_041171905.1). Taxonomy (GTDB): domain Bacteria; phylum Bdellovibrionota_B; class Oligoflexia; order Silvanigrellales; family Silvanigrellaceae; genus RFOM01. The sequence goes on along the minus strand of JBEDKY010000167.1, from coordinate 3,462 downwards.
TATCTGGTGTGGGTGTCGGAGACGTCTCGGAAGAAATTTGCGCAACAGCGACAGGACCGCAGAGAAACGCCGTCCATGAGCAGGCTATGAGCAGTGTTGTGCGCCGGTGAGGCCTTCTTCTTTGCACTCATCAACCCTGTTTGCGAGAAGCGTTAGAACCAGATTTCAAAGCCAGTTTGCGTTGTCAGTAGTGTTGTCTTGAACGAGCCGTCCGGTTGTCGCTTTGTCTCCGCATCGTAGCGGCCATAGGAAAAAGAAGTGTAAATCTGCGGTGTGCCGAGTGCAGACTTGTTCATCGCGTAGCGGAGAATCGGTGTGATGAAGATTGCATTCGCATCGGTATTTGAAAGTCGCTTTGTGCGTCCAGCGTAGTTGAGATCAAGCGCTGCGTGAACCTGATCGCTGATGAAGTACACCGGCTGAATGCCGACTGAATAGCGTGTGGATTGTTTGGTTGTCGCCTCACCATCTCTGACAATCGTCGCGCCCGAGAGTTTCCAGAGCGGGCGCGCGCTGTTGTAAATATCGTGCTCGACCCAGAGCCCAGTGAGCATCGCCCAGCGGGAAAAATCCATATTCGCAGTGTCGGTCAGTATGAACGTGGAGTCGTAATTGTTTCCGTCGCCGCGCAGTGCGGCGTTGCGTGCAGCCTCGTTTTCCGAGTTGGTTTGCTGAGCCGACTTCTTGTAGTTTTCGTCGCCTTTGTTTTCATCCTGATCGGTGCGGCCAATCAAACCTGCCGGCGTCACACGCATGGCGAGTACGGTGTTTCCCCAGTAGCCTGTTCCTCCGCTGCGCGCGATCACCGCACCTGCGGTTGCCTCCACGGAACCGTTGATGGCTTTTCGTTTGATAGCGCTGACGTTATCAGCTGGAGCGCCTGAATGGTTGGTCATTTTTATCATCGGCCTGACGTGAAAGCTCTTCCAAGGTTTGAGGTCAAATCGCGCCAGCAGTGTCACGTCCTTGGTATCAACAATTGCGTTTTGCTGTGGGTTGGCAATCGGCTGTCCGTTGGCTCCGAGAACGACGGCCGTGCGCGAGGCTTTGTTGTAGCTCAGCACCGCCTCAAACTTTTGTCCTTCCACCCCGATGCCATAGGCATTGAGGTCGAACGGGTTGCCTCCGTCAAACAAGCGCAAATCTTCAAATTCGAGCATTCGTGAACCGGCCCAAAGACGCGTGTTTTCGAGGCCCAGCGGTATGCTCAGGTAAAGGTCGCGGACACGCAAATTGGCTGCATTCTTGGCGGAAGTGTCGGCAGTTGATTCAGAGACCTCATGAGCCATCGGTCCGAAGCTGTCCATACGGAAACGGGCTTCCACCCCGTTGGAAAACCGCTGGCCGAGTTTCAACAGAAAGTAAGTCGGATTGTGGGCGTGTCGGGTGGTTTTGATGCCGGCAAGGTCTTGTGTGTCGGACGCTTCGCCTGTGAGACCCTGAAGAGTATCAACAAAATCTTTGAAACTGATTTTGCGCGTGATCAGGTCGCTGCCACTCACGGCAGAAGCCGTATTGTAGCCGGCACGCCAATAGCCCCCGAATTCGAAGCCGTCCGACGCCTGCGCCCAAGCAGGGAAGAGGACGGATGCGAACAGGGAGGGTCCGCACATGAGGGCATTCAATGGTCGCAAAACCAAACGGGTCATAGTCTCTCCGAGTGGCACAAGTCTGGGCATTTCAAGCCGTTGTTTCTTTCAGGTTAACATGCCGGAACATGGCGACAAAGCAGGTGACCCCACAAAAAATTCAGTCTTGACCCATGGTTTCTGACGATTATGTTGTAAACAGTATGGGAGCCGCGGATTTGCGGCACTGCAAAAATCGGGTGGAGGCCCTATGATCGCCAAAATTCAGGACATCATCGAAACCAAAGTGCGTCCGGCTCTGCAAGCCGACGGAGGAGACATTGAGCTCGTCGACGTGGAAGACGGAATCGTCAAAGTCCGTCTGGTGGGAGCATGTGCCCATTGTCCATCGAGCGCGCTGACTCTGTACGAAGGAGTTGAGAAAATGCTGATGGATTTGGTTCCCGAGGTCAAAGGCATCGAGCAGGTTTGGTGAGCAAAATGGAACAACTTGTTACTTCTCTGCGCGGACTTCAGTCCGATCTCCCTGACAGCCTGCGTTCTCAACTCGGCACATTCAGCTGGAGCGAGAGGCTCAGCGCCGCAGATCAATCTGATGGCAAAATTCTTGTCCGCTTCTTCAGCGACGGGCTGACACTGCAAAGCAAAATTGCTGCGGAAAATTTCATCCGTGCATCGATCCCAGCACTGATGAACGGCAGCGCCCAGCTGGAAATCAACGTCTACATGGAGCGACGCGACAAAACGCAGCCATCTGCGAGCGCATCAGCGGGCGGGGCGGCAGCTGCACGTCCGGCGGGTGCTCAGGCACAGTCGCATTCACACTCACACTCACACTCACACTCACACTCACATCAGCACGCTGATACGAACAAACAGGCGAGTGGTAAGCGCGCCATTGCGGGTGTCCGCCGCGTCATTGCCGTTGCAAGCGGAAAAGGCGGCGTCGGCAAAAGCACTGTCAGTGTCAACTTGGCTATGGCCCTTCACAACCAGGGTTACAAAGTCGGAATCCTAGATGCTGATATCTATGGCCCGAGTATCCCGATGATGCTGGGCGTTCAGCAGGACCCTCAGGTCAACGAGGCCAACAAAATCGTTCCACCCGAAAAATTCGGCCTGAAAGTCATGTCGTTTGGCTTTTTTGCTCCCGAAGAAAGTGCTGTGATTTGGCGTGGTCCCATGGTCATGAAGGCTTTGCAGCAGTTCTTTTATGACGTGGACTGGGGTGAGCTGGACTTTTTGGTCATCGATTTGCCGCCGGGAACAGGCGATGCGCAGTTAACTTTGGTCCAGAGTCTGCCGATAGCCGGAGCGGTGATAGTCACTACTCCTCAGAATGTGGCGCTTCTCGATGCGGTCAAGGGAATCGTCATGTTCCGCAAAACCGAGGTACCTATTTTGGGTGTCGTGGAAAACATGGCTTCGTTCCATTGCCCCGCATGCGGTGTTGAGTCCGATATTTTCGGCCATGGCGGTGCGGACAAAGTGTCACAAAAGTTCGAAGTTCCGGTTTTGGGTCAGGTACCTTTGATGGGTGAATTGCGGCGGGCAGGCGATGCCGGTGAGCCGCTGACGTCCATCAACGGACATCCGGTGCGGATGCGTTTCGCGGACATCGCCGAAAAAACCGTGAAGAGGCTGGTCGAACTCGAAAAAGGAGTTTGATTGAGAATGCAAAAAAATTCTCTGCAAAGGCTGTTTGTAGGCTTACTGACGGCTGTCCCGCTGGTCGGGATTGCCGTAGCAGGTGCACCCGCCGAAACTGCAGAGAAAGCAGCTCCGCTCGCATCCTCAGCGAATATGGTTGCGGGCGGTGAACTCGAAACCCGCGCTGCCGCCGGCGATGCGAAGGCGTCTTACCTTCTTGGAT
>JBEDKY010000166.1:0-17021 GCA_041171905.1 Pseudomonadota bacterium | reverse complement strand
AATATATAGTGAGCTCGAGCATGGTGCGACGCCCGCCGAAGCTGCCGTCCGAGGTACCGACCGCGTTGCTGCCGCCGTGATTGCGACCTCGCTAGCCGTGGTTGCCGTGTTTCTTCCTGTTGCCGGCATGGACGGCATGGTCGGACAATTCTTCAAGCAGTTTGGCGTGACAATCTGTATTGCAGTGGTGATCTCAACGTGGGTTGCCTTCACACTTGACCCAATGTTGTCCGCTTATTTCGCCGGACGCCCGCGTCCGTTCAAAGGCGCGTTTTGGGATCGGTGGCGTGCATGGCTCACTGCTTCCGAAAAAACAATTGCAACGTGGGCGGTTGCTTCATTCAAAAGGCCGCTGACAGTCATCGCACTTGCGGTCGTTACTCTGGTGCTTGCGGTCGGACTCAGTTTGTCGCGCGGAGCCGACTTCCTCGCATTTGAAGACCGCGGCCAGTTTATCATCAACATCCGCGGCAAAACCGGAACAACCCGCGAAAACAGCGAGAAGCTTGCCCAGCAGGCGATTGATCGCGTGAAGGATTTCGATGGACTTCAGGAATCCTTCATCACGGTTGGAGAGCGCGGTGATGAGACTCTCGTGCAGGTCCGTCTTGTCTTTGTAGCAAAAACAAAGAGAAAAACCGGACTGCTCGAAATGCAGCGCATGGCCCGTGAAAGACTCAAAGACCTAGATGCCGACGTGCTTGTCATGGATCCGCCGCCCATCGAAGGAATTGGCGGCGAGGCCCCACTCAGTGTTTATGTTTATGGCGAGAACTTGAAGGAGACCCGCGCAGCTGCCGAAGATCTTCTCGCAAAAATCCGCGCCGTTCCTGGAGTCGCAAACGCGCGTCTGGAAACCGCAGCTTTTGCCAAGGGAATGGAAGTTGCCTTCAAACCTCTGGATCTCGGTTTTGCCGGCTCGGCCACTCAGGCGGTCGAGCTCACCGGAAGGCTGGCGCTCACCGGTGTCGAAGCAGGTTTTGTCGGCGACAAGAACACACCGTTCGTACTCCGTTTGGCCGACCAAGACCGCAACATCGATACCCTGTGGAACAATGTTTATGTTCCAAGTATGCGCGGGCCAATGGCACTCAACCAGTTCGCCGACCTCAACGAGACCTTCCGCCCGCGCGGAATCGACCGCGAGCGCCGTTCACGAAAAATGGTGATTTGGGGGACACTCGATCGCACAAAAACATATGGAGTTGTGCTCGCCGACGTGCAGAAGCTTGTCGACGCCGTTCCGCCGCCGTTCTCTGCTGAAATTCAGGGTGACAAGGAAGTCTTCGAGGAGATGGTCGGAAGTTTCTCGCTTGCCATTATCGGCAGTTTCTTTTTCATTTTTATCATCCTCGCCGCGCAGTTTGAAAATCTCGTTCGGCCTTTCGTCATTCTCCTTTCACTTCCGCTCGCTGTGATCGGTGGCTTTGTTGCTCTTTACCTTGCGGGTGAACAGCTTGCGCTGGGAGCCCTCATCGGCATGGTGTTTTTGATCGGTTTGGCCGCGAAAAACGGCATTCTTCTCGTCGATGCTATCGGGGTCAAAGAAAAATCGATGTCACTCCTCAAGGCGGTTGAGGAAAGCGTGCTCGAGCGCAGCCGCGCGATTCTGATGACCTCCATTGCAATGATCTTCGGTATGATTCCAACTGCAGTCATGCGCGGCGGCGGTTCAGAATTCCGCTCGCCGATGGCCCTCGCAATCATTGGCGGAGTGATCTCGAGTACCGTGCTTTCGTTCTTCGTTGTGCCGGCGGTCTTTGGCTTGATTGGAAAATTTCGCGGAGAAAAGAACAAGGCCGCAATCAACGGCGCTGCCTCTGTCGTTGGCTCAGCACTGTTGGTTTTTGTTTCTATTTTTCAATCGGGAAGCGCACGCGCGCAAACTTCCGCTGGTAAAGGTGAAGATCGTGTCGGACGCGAGTCTCTTGTTACCCAGTCAGCAAACATGAATGAGGTCATCCGGCTTATCGGTACACTCAAGACCGATGGACCTGATGCAGCCCAAATCGAAGGTGCTGAGGGCGCTGCGTCCGGAGCGGCGCGTGCGGCCATCGAAAGTGTGCTGGGTGGCGCGCGTTTGGAATACGGGCAAGAGTGGTTCAGGCCTGGCTACAGCCAGTCTTTCAATCTGCCCTTGCCCCCTCCCATCGGGCCAATCTCTAGCAAAACGGTGGTGATTCCTGAAAGACAAAAAGTCACCTCCATCGGATGGCAAATTCCGATTGTGAATGTGCAGGCGATTTATGGCTGGGTGATGCGCAACGCGTTGCGTGATCAGGCCGACAAAATCCGTGAGGCGCGTTACGAGTCCGGAACTCTGGGCGCTGCTCAGTTGCTACTGCAGACCGAGCTTGCGGTGCAGTCTGCACGGGTAAATCAGGGTTTTGTGGAAATCAGCAAAGCGCGTGAAACAATTGTCCGTCAGCGTGTTGCAGCCGGACTCTCGACAAAACTGGATCTCAATCAGGCTGAAGCTTCAACGCTCGCGGCGATTGCCCAGTGGGAGCAAACAAAGGCCGAAGAATACAAAGTCAGGCAACAGTTTCTCCAGCAAGTCGGCAAGCCCTTTCCGGACGCTGGTGTTGGTGTGACTCAATTCCCCTTCAAGGGTGCGGAGCCATTCCGTTCGACAGCGCTGGAAGCACTGAAGTCGGTTCATCAGGCGCAGGTCAAGAGCACAAATCTCAACGATGCGTCTTTTTATCCAACTTTAAGTGTAGAGTTCGGCTACTCTAAAAAAGAGTTCGAAGGTGCACCCGATGCGCAGAAATTCGCTGCCCTGCGAGCGCGTTGGGATATTCTTGATGGTGGCAGCCGCTCGGCCATGCGCGGGCGCAATACGCAAGTGGCATACGACTTTCTTGCTCAGTCGCGGCAGTTGGAAAATCAGCTGCGCAGTTCGTATGACTCTTTGCAATCGCGTCGGGAAGCTTTCGAGCGAGCCAAAACGGCAGCCGAGTTTGGGCAGAAGGCCGCATCTGCAGCCCAGCAACAGGCATTGCAAGCTTTTGCCGCCGGACTTGCACGCGCGGTTGATGTCAGAGCAGCCGATGAGGCCAAGCTCAAAGCAGACTTTGCCCTGCTGCAACTTCAGTTCGCACTTCAGGGACTCGCTCTCGAAAGTCTTGCGCTGACATCAAGCTGGAATCAGTTCATCCGTTCAGGCGCTCAGCTGTAAGTGCAGCCCGGGCTTCGTGTTTTTTCACAGCTTCGGGGGTGAATCTCGGTATGTATTATATGCCGAATTGCCGTTGGAGTTGATGATGCGCGATATCCCAGCCCTGCGGAAATCCCATGGCCTCATGTCGGAGTTTGTGTTCTTTAGAAAGATGCCGGATGACAGCTCGGTACTTGGGTCCGACGCCGTTGTCATTGAGGTCTATTTCAATAACGTTCGGGAAATCAGGCTCTTCAATTTTGACTGGTCTTAGGCCTTTGTGAAACAGGTTTGTTGTGACGAGACGTTTAAGTGGAATCACTTCGAGAATGCAACCATGATTGTTGACGGTCTCGCCGTTGGGTCCCTCCATGCGAGTGTAGAATTCACCACCTGGTTTTAAATCAATCCTGCACTCCGTGACTTTCCAGGGCAGTGGACAAAACCATTTGGGAAGAAACTCTTGGTCGGTCCAGGCACGCCAAATTTGTTCGATACTGAGTGGTGTCGACGGCATGTAGACAAGGTCAAGTTCAGGATGAATGCTAACTGCAGCAGACTTCATTAGATGACTCCATTATGCAAAATGACTAGAATAAATACATTCTGCAGATTCTTGGGGTGATGATGATTTTCGGAATTGTAAACCACGATAGCAAAGATCGGGAGCCTTGGGTGTGCAAAAATTTAAGACGCAATCAGAGTATATCAATTCTTTTCCCAGCGTAGTGGGGAAAATGCTGAAGGAAATGCGAAGGGTCATTCTCGAAGAAGCGCCCATGGCCGAGCAGACTATAAGCTACGGAATGGCTGCTTTCAGAGTAAAAAAAACATTGGTCTACATTGGCGGATTCAAAAATCACGTGAGTTTTTTTCCAACGTCTTCCGGTATAAAGGCTTTTCGATCTGAATTAACGGAATATAAAATATCCAAGGGAACCATTCAGTTTAAAATTGGCGAAAAAATCCCTCTGCAGCTTCTGCGAAAGATTGTCCGGTTTAGGATTAAAGAGCTTCAATCATCAAAAAACAAAGCATCTTCTTGTGACCGTGTTTCCGTTGCAAAATTCGATTATTCTCAGTTGGCTCAAGAACTTCATTGTCTTCCAAAGCCAGCGCAAAGAGCTCTTATTCGCGCTGGTTTGCTGAGCAAGAAATCAGTTCTTTCGAAGACTGACGATTTTCTTTTGAGTCTGCATGGTTTTGGGCCGAAGGCATTACAGATGTTGCGGAATTAGATTTCGATCCCAGGGGAAACTTCGGTTTAAATCAAATCAATGACTCAGCCGTAATATTTCCCAAACCGGTTGGCGAGAAACACATCGAACGGAACATCTTCTTGACGGATGAATCCGCTCTTTTTGATTTTGCCTTCTTTGTGGAGGTCGAGGACTGCACAAATTCCCGTTGCGGTCGTGACCTGAATGGCACCCCAGTGCTCTCCGGCAATGTCCTGATGATAAATTTTGTGGGCGTAGCTTTCTTGAGTGAGAATTCCCTGTTTGTGTCCCTGAACTGTGACCATGATGATGACAACGTCCTGCTTGGTTGTCGGCAGCGCGCGTTCAAAGATTTTTTTCAGACTGTCACGATCGTGGTTGAGCTTCAGATCGTTCATCAGCAGAGCGATAATGTCGCGGTGGCCAGGGTATCTGACGCTCTTGTAGTCGAGTGATTTCGCTCTTCCCGCGAACGTTTCAGCCAATGTTCCAAGTCCGCCCGAGGTGTTGAAGGCCTCGTATTCCACTCCGTCGAGGCTGAATTTCTCGAGTCCTTCGAGCGGTTGCAGCAGAGTCAGCTTGCCGTTGACGACCGCCTCGCAGGGATTACCGTATTCGTTGATCAGCCCCTCGGTGCTCCATGTGAGGTTATATTTCATCGCGTTGTGCGGATATTTAGGAAGAGCGCCGACGCGCATTTTGATGTGTTCGATGGATTCAAAAGACGCAGCTAGTCCATTCGCCACGATGGTGATGAATCCGGGTGCAAGGCCGCATTGTGGTATGAATGCGAGCGGCGAATTCTCCGAAAGCTTTCTGACGGCCTTGGTGGTTTCCACGTCTTCTGTGAGGTCTAGGTAGTGAACGCCAGCTTCTTTGGCGGCAGTCGCAATGCGAACATTGCAGTGATAGGGCGCGCAGCTCAGCACATAGGTTTGTCCCTGCAGAGCTTTCTTAATTCCTGCATCGTCATTGAAGTCTAGTCCAGTGAATGATGTATTTTGCAGCAATTTACCGTCCGCGCTGTGGGCCGCAGATTGTGCCACAGTGAGTTGCATATCGGCGGCGGTCACGATGTAATCACCCGTGCGGGCCAGCAACGAGACCACAAGTTTACCAATTTTTCCGCATCCCAAGACCAATATTTTCGCTTTATTTCCCATTGATTTGTCTCCCTTGATCTGTTCTTGCCGGAGTGCGTGACTGGCCATTCTCAGCTCATTTATGCTAGCCTCTTGCCCAATAACTCAGCTTAAAAATGAGTTCCGAGGAGCTGTCATGTTGCATACTGAGTCCGAATCGACACTTTCGTCCGCTCGGAAACCATCCCTTCCGCGAAAGCCCCGAATATCTGAAGAGTATCGTATCCATAGTAACTTCCGGTATGTCGATGGGCAAACGCAACCCGATCGCGTCGGAACTGTTGACGAGCAACAAGACTTTGGCATCGGTGTGACTTCCGAAATTGGCCGCCTGCGAAAAGTTTTCGTCCATACCCCGGGCCCCGAAGTTGAGCGCATGACCCCAAAAACCGCGTCTGAGCTTCTCTATAATGACATCATTCATTACCACCGCGTGCGCGAGGCACACGGTCAATTGAAGGGCGTGTTGTCGCTCGTATCGGAAGTTCTCGAAGTGCGTGAATGTCTGGCGGATGTTCTTGAGATTGCCCAGGCCAAGGACGAACTTCTCTCGCGCATCACACAGGCGCAAAATTGTCCGCACTTGTTTCCCGACCTGATTGATGTGCCATCTGCGGATCTCGCCGAGTTGCTGATTTCGGGACTTCCGCTCAAGCGCGACACACTGGAAGGATATCTCTCCACTAAAAGCTTTTCACTTGTTCCGCTGCCGAATATGTACTTCATGCGCGACTCCAGTATGGTCATTGGTCCGCGACTTGTGACGGGGGGAATGGCAAGCTCGGTCCGTGACACTGAATCGCTAATTATGCGCACAATCTATGAGTATCACCCCAGTCTGCGCGGGCGTGGAATTTTGTTTGATGCGTGCATGACGGAAGAGCGTTCAAAGGTCACAATTGAAGGGGGCGACGTGTTGGTCCTGAATGAGGATGTGCTCCTCATTGGCGTCAGCGAGCGTACGACTCCCACTGCCATCGATAAATTGATTGATGCGTACTACAACGCGCGAGTTGAGGACGGAATTGACCGACCTTTCGATGTGTTCTGCGTGCTCCTGCCGCCAGAACGCAGCACCATCCATCTCGACATGATTTTTACTCTCGTGAATACAGAACAGGCCGTCGTCTCCGCCCCCTATATCATGGGACGCGATCGCGCGCGGATAGTGCGAATCAAAGTCCGTGAGGAGGGCCGCAAGCGTTTTACTGACGTCGATGACCTGCTTCTTGGTTTGCGTAGTTTGGGTATTCGCATTGAGCCGATCTTATGTGGTGGCGATGAACCGCTTCATCAACAGCGAGAGCAGTGGAACAGCGGAGCAAATATGTTTGCTTTCGCACCAGGCAAAGTGTTGAGCTACGACATGCATGAGCACACCGTTCGGGCATGTGAAGATGCGGGATTTCGTGTCGAGACAGCGCTGAATGTTCTGAAAAATCCGCTTATTTTGGAATCGCCCAAACCATTGGTTGTCACTTTGGATGGCACCGAATTGGCGCGCGGCGGCGGCGGTCCGCGCTGTATGACTTGTCCCGTCAAACGCGATTCGGTCTAACAAAATTCGTCACCTATCCAATTGCGTCAGGTTCCCGACAGAGAACTTTTGCACCCGAGGCTGTCAGTGAAAGGATACTCTCGGGCGCCCTGTTTCAGTTCGCCCAGAGTAATTCCGATAAGACGTTGGAAGCGTTTGGGGTGTGACATGCTGGAACGTGGTAAAGCCTTGAAGGTGTGCATGGCGAAGGCCGGTTGGGGTTTGTTGACCACCGTGTCTTTGAGTCTGTGCGCGTCCTCGCATTCTGCAACAGCCATCCCGCTGTCGTTGGACTATCCCGACACCCGCACCTACCTGCAAGAAGAAACGGTACAGTTGCCGAGTAGCACTTCATCTGTTCCGCCAGCGCAAATTCTTGCTCCTCTTGTCGCTGATTCCTCGGCGACGACAATGCCGCTCAGCAGATACAAGGTTCCCTCTGAACTTGTACTTCTTCATGAGGTCGGTCTTGAGCCGGGACCACAGACCGATGCGGCCGTCGAGCAGGCGATGAGCTGGGTGACTCAGTCGATGTCTTCGGCTGCCCGCTCGGAGTTTTCTCAACGCTGCGAGCAGCAGTTTGCCAATTTGAATCAAACGATGCGTCTTACAAACGGTGCGCTCGCATGCGTTCCGTGGGCGATGGAAAAATTCAACGTTACGTCATCTGTGCGACGTGAATCTCGGCCGGGCACTAACCGGCCTGTTGTCGGCGGGCGTTTACGCACTGAGAGCGAATGGCGGGCGAATCTGAAGGGTGTCGGGTTTCTCGATGCCTTTTGGAGAATCGATCCACAGACGAGTGCAGACCTTCTGGCAGAGGCGAATGTTGCATTTAAGGTAGGTCAGGATTGTCAGTATCGTGGAGCAGTCGCGGCATTCATTGCACGCGCGGAAGCGTTTTTCCCTGAGCCCGCTGCCATCAGCACGATTGAAAAAGTCTATCCGATGGCTTTTACATGTCTTGAGCCAGACGATGAGGGATTTGAACGCACACATCTTCGCACCGGACTCTTTCGCCTGATGCAGGGCGAAACCCAGAAGGCGAAGCAGAGTCTTTTGCTGGCTGCACATACAGAAAATCCCGAAGAGGAATTCCGTTCGTTGTTCTGGTTGGGTGTCGTTGAAGAGAGCCTCTCAAACAGAACAAATGCAGGAGTTGCAAATGAACATTGGGAGCTGCTGCGCAAGCGTTATCCATTGACGATTCACTCGGTCATTTCGACGCACAGTACAGGCGCCGACCCGCTTGCAACAGCGATTTCCACCAAGGACGCGAACGTTGCACGGCGGGTGGGAGTGAGCTGGAGTGAATTTAATCTTGCAGCATTCTTTTTCGAGCTTCTCATCACCCGCAAAGAGGCTACGCATCTGACTGCGTTTTCTAAATACGCAGCACGGATGGTTGATTCACCCAATCCAGACGCGTTGTTGTTTTTGTCAAAATGCTACAACACGGCACAAATGCACAAAATCGCAATTGGTACACTCACTCGTTATTTCAAGGAGACGCAGAGCCAAGGAATAACCGTTGATACAATGAACATGTTCTTCCCGCGCGCCTATACAGACCAAATCCTCAGTTCCACCGGCCTTGTTGATCCGGTGATTGTTTTGAGCCTCATCCGCCAGGAAAGTGCATTTGACCCGTTTGCTCGTTCAGTGGCGGATGCCCGCGGCCTGATGCAGCTGTTGCCTTCCACGGCTGCGAAGTGGCTGACCAACTCTCGGCAGGAACTGTTTGACCCGAGCCAAAATGTGCGTGTTGGCGTGAAGTACATGGAGCTTCTTTTCAAGCGTTACGATGGAAACGTGGAGCACGTACTTGCTGCCTACAACGCCGGACTGAAGAATCTCGATCGCTGGCGCCAGCGTTTTCCCAACACGAACACGCTCCTTTTCATGGATCTCATACCATTTAAGGAGACCCGCACCTACGTTGCGATCATTCTGCGGAATGCATATTGGTACGGGCGTCTGATGGCACTTCAAAAAGACGATCTCGCCGATACAATTGTCCGTAAGAGCACACAGGCCAAATGGCGTTCGATTACCGTTCAGAACCTGCTCCGCCTTGCGTGGTCACAGGACGGAAGCCAGAGCGGTACGCGGACTGCTCTCTCTCAGCTCTATTCGCTGCCAGCGGGTCCTCAGTAAGTCAGCCGCGCTTTTTGTTATTTGAGAAATAAAACGCACGCACATCAAGCCCGCCCAGTGTGAAGTGTTCGCAGCAGGAGAAGAATCCTTTCATTTCCCGAACACCGACGCGCCATGTCTCCTCGCTCGGACACAAAACCACTCCGCAGAGAGGCAATGATCTGCCAGAAAAGGTTCTGCACAGATTGGCCATTCTCTGAAAGAACTTCAGGTAGAGTTGTTCGGTTCCGCCTTGCGAGCGGGTGGACAGACGCAATCCATAAGGCGGGTTTGCGAATATCCAAAGTGAGCTGGGCAGGGAATTCGCCGGATAGGTTTGGTTGGTCTGGCAACTGTCTCCGCAGACTGACTTTGCCGAGACAAGAGTATGCAAAAGCTGGCCTGACTGGGCAAACCATTTCTCGCTGACCTCACACAAACGGGAATCGAGATCCTCGCCAAGGAAATCAATCGGTTTGTGTTGCTCAGTTTCTTTCGACAGCGACTCGATCTGTTTTTTGCGGAAATGTGAAAATGCTTTGTCTTTGAAAAACGGCAACGTCGGATAAGCCCAATGCTGGGTGTCCGACATCAGATGCGCGGCGCCTGACAAAAACAACGCCGACTCGTGCATCAGTGTGCCCGTTCCACAAAAGGGATTGAGGATTTGACTCGGACGGGGCAGCTTCAAGTGCTCCTGACTCAATTCGGAAAGGCGTCGCACGAGGCAGGCGGCGATATCCTCGCGCAGCGGCGCTGCGTGCTCGAACGTTTGCTTGTGTCCGCGTTTCCAAAAATCACGTCCGCTGACCGAGATGAATATTTCGAGCACTTCCCGCTGCAGAATGAAGTCAAGCTCAACACGCGCCAACGGACGAGCAGTATCAGCCGATTGCTGCCGACCGGATAATTTAAGAATTTCCTCGCGGATGATCTGTTTTATTTTACCTTCATGATAAAGATGGCTCGCCTGCGAGTCGACACGGATTTCCCACTCGGAAGCGTCATTCAACGGTGCCCACAGTTCCCATGCAAAATCAGCAATCAATTGGCGCAGTTTTTGTTCGCCGGTACAGCGTGCACGCAGCATTCTGAGTCTGATGTCTGAATAGAGAAGTCCTTTGAAGAGAAGCTGATGGATGGCATCGAACGGTAAATTCTCGATTCTGATTCTGCTGCCCCGCAGGCTGAAGCGCAGCGCACTTTCGGAATCAGAATTCTCGTATTCAGCGAGTAGACGCCTGCTTGTGCGCACACCCAGCTCAGCAAATCCTGCGGGAACCTGACACTCAAAGGTGTGCCTTTGCGCGTGTATGTGTTTGCGGATGCGGCGTTCGAGATTGACATCCATTTTTCAGCACCCGACCTTATTTGCGCAGCGCCAGCCGCTGTCCGCTTGAGTTTCTGACGTCCACAGTCACACGCTCCCAGTCTTCACTGACGCCGACAGTCATTGTGATTTCACCTGTTTCTGATTTTGCATTGATGAGTGGAACAACGATCGGGCTCCAATGTTCACACTGATCGGCTTGCTCCGGAATATTCGAAATTGAAATGTCTTTGCTCAAGTGCGCTCTGAAGCAAATCAGTATCACCGGACAGCGCAAATTCTCAGGAACTTTCAGTTTCAGCAAGGTTGATGGCCGTTCGCTCTGCAGCGCAGGAGGAGGCGCCAGCGGTATTTTGAAGGCTGCCCTTGCGTCCGAAATTGGTTTGAAATCTCCTTTTCGGATCGGATGAGCAAAGGAGATATTGCTGAAATCCATCGAACTTTGAATCATCCGCACAGTTTTCTGCCAGTCGGGAGTCTGTTCGGTCGCGCTGACTGTGAGGCGGCGGAGGCGTGGCTCCAGTGGTCCGGAGGTCAGCTCGACACACTGCGCAAAAATCTCCACAGAATCTGGAATTCCCCGCACCTTTGTTGAGTTGATGCGCGAAAAGATGTCTCTGAGCGTACTTACCACACCCTCCTGAAGCGGGTCGTTTCCAAAAAGCTCACTGACAACGTGCGTCACGCTGCCTTCAGGCTGAATTTCGAATGAGTTTTTGTTGTGAATGATGAGGCGCTGTTTGTCGCCGGCGGGAAGCGTTTCCTTCATCCGGCGGATGATTTCTGCAGAGGCTGTCTCCTCGATGGCGTCGACTCGTTTTGCGCCTGCCTGCAGGGAGTAGAGGGACAGCAGTCCTGTGCCAGCTCCCACATCCATAACGTGCGAGCTTTGTGTGACTGAGGAACGAATGGCCCTATGATATGCACTGCAGCGCGGCTGGTCGGCGAGCATGGCCCATTGGATCCATGGATCACCAAAGCCGTCTGCGATTCCATGCGTTTGTTTTTCGCTTTGACCTGCCTCTACGACACAACCTGCATCCTGCATGTCGCCCAAAATCTGTCCTATTTCCTCTTGATCCGGCAGATCAGCGGTCAACTGACGGAAATCCTGCCGCAGTCGGGCTGACAATCCCGCCTCCTCGACACCTTGTTGGAGTAGACAGAGCAGATGCAGGATTTCAGGTGATAAATTGAATTCTCCCGCGGAAGCCGAAACCCGAGCCCTGAGCAGACCGTCATCGTCGATGCGCAAACGGAGCGCCGCGGCGGGTCTTAGTGTCTGTTTTTTCGGGGTTTTATCTGCGTTCCTGCGTTTCACAAAGATCTCCTGCAACAGCTTTGATCGGCTCCCTAAATCGGATATGACACCCCCGAAGATCAAGACTTCTTATGGTCCGAGGGAGCTCATCCAAATCATGAAACTAGACAATATTCTACAGGCTATCGGCAAGACCCCAATCGTTCGCGTCAATCATCTTTTCAAAGACTATCCGGTTGAGGTCTGGGCAAAATGTGAGTTCCTGAATCCGGGCGGAAGTGTCAAAGACCGCATCGGCTATCGGATGGTTCTAGATGCGCAAAATGCCGGACGCATCAAACCGGGAGACACCCTTATTGAGCCGACCAGCGGCAACACCGGCATCGGCATTGCACTCGCGGGAGCTGTTTTGGGCTATCGAGTCATCATCACGATGCCAATGAAAATGTCTCGTGAAAAACAAGTCGCGCTCGAAGCATTGGGTGCGGAAATCGTCCGCACTCCGACCGAGGCAGCATTCGATTCGCCTGAGAGCCACATTTCGATTGCCAAAAAACTCAATCAGCTGATTCCCAATTCACATATCCTCGACCAATACGGCAATGCCTCCAATCCGCTCGCCCATGAAGAGGGAACCGCGCTTGAGATTGTCGAAGATTTGGGTGGCGTGCCCGACGTTGTAGTGATGACTGCCGGTACCGGCGGCACAATTACCGGCGTTGCTCGCAAACTGAAGCAACTGCGGCCTGATGTTCATATCGTCGGTGGCGACCCTGAGGGGAGTATTCTTGCGGGTGGCACTCATGTCGGGACCTACCATGTCGAGGGCATCGGCTACGATTTCATCCCCGACGTGCTGGATCGGCGCTTGATCGATACATGGGTCAAAACCAACGACAAAGAAAGTTTCACATGGGCCCGTCGTGCCATGCGCGAGGAAGGTTTTTTGTGCGGGGGCAGCTGCGGTGCAGCATTGATGTCGGCCGCAAAAGTGATTCCGACCTTGAAAAAAGGCAGCCGCGTGGTTGTGCTGTTGCCCGACGGTATCCGCAACTACATGAGCAAATTTGCAGATAACAATTGGCTGGATGCGAACGGTTTTGCGGGCGTCGCTCCTGCTGTGCCGACCTTTGCAGCCGACTTGCTGAAGGCAAACCGATGAAAACACGCATTGTCCTTTTCACCCGTTCTGCTGCCGCTGACGACTCGGCCAATACCGGAAAAATTCTGTTCGCCCGTTGGGGAGCGCACTTGGCGTGCGAGTTGCCGCAGAACATGGGTGTCGAGGATTTCGCCCTTAAGCTTGCTTTAAAGAGGCACACGGCATTTGATTATGCAGTGGGCGACATGGGGCGCACTGCGGCATTGTTGGAATGCAGTGATCCCGCTCCTGCGCGACTTCAGCTTGGAGACACATTCAGCCTGAAGCTCACTTGGGCACCCTTCCGCGAGACGGCGCTGGCTCTCAGCGACGGCGGCGATCGCAGAATCTTGCAGCTGGCAGTTCAATTCATTGCATCCGGCGCGCAGCTCGATGATTCGGTGATCGCTGCCGATTATGATGCTGAGTTTTTGCAGCAGTTGCAGGGAAAGCTTGCCGAGCAGGAAAAAGCAACGCGCAAGGCTGATGAAGAGTAATTATTTGCTCTTCATAATCCAAATGCCTTCCCAGCCTTCATGCACAGGATTTTCAATAAAATATTCGCATCTTTCAAGAAACGTCGACGACGGACCGTCTTGGGGAACCAGTTGCAGCGCTTGCATAAAATCGCTTTGAGCTTCGGAGAATTTTCGCTGTCGGTATTTTCCGAGTCCGCTTTCAAAAAATTCTCTCACTTTCATGATTTTTTCTCTTTCTGCTGTGGGAAATCTCATGACTTCATAAATGGTGACAGGCTCGTTTTTTCCCTTCACTTTGATCCAGTCCAGCTCTCGCAAAACAAAACGCTCAGGATTTTTAAGGCTGTCCTTGGTACTTCCCGAGCAAATAATGCGCACACCATATTCTTTTGTGATGCCCTCAAGGCGTGAGCCCAGATTCACGGAATCACCGAGAACCGTGTAGTCAAAGCGCAAATTCGAACCCATGTTCCCAACCACCATCGGACCAGTGTTGATGCCGCAGCCAATGTCAATTGCAGGCAGATTGCGGCTCTTCCACCCCTCGCGCAGGTGATCCAAAGCGTCCAGCATTCTTAATGCTGATTCGAGAGCACGGTCCGCGTGGTCAGGAAGGGGTAGGGGAGCTCCCCAGACGGCCATCAGTGCGTCGCCGATGTATTTGTCGAGAAGCCCTTTCGATTCGAGAACGATGTTCGTCATTGGAGTGAAGTATTCATTGAGAAGTGAGGCGAGCGCCTCGGGCGAGAGAATTTCACTGATGGTGGTAAAACCACGGACATCAGAGAAGAAGACTGTCAGTTCACGCTTCTCTCCACCCAGTTTGAGTCCATCGGGAGATTCCAGCAGCTGATTGATGACCGAAGGGTTGAGGTAATGTTGAAAGGCCCCTTTGATTTGCCGCTTCTCGCGTTCTTCGACAAAGTATTTGAACATTGTCATGCTAATGAAAATGGTCGCATTCTGAATGTGTAAAATTCCAAAATTGTATAACTGATTTGTGCCGAATATTAGTTTTCTATCGATCAACTCTATCGTCAGATGAGCTGCTGCGGTTATCATTAGAGTCAGCAGTGCGCCGGCTTTGACGAGCAAAAGACATAGGACTAATCCCGCAATAAGAACTAAAACTGTTTCATTGAGAAGAAAGTGAATGGGGCGAATCAGAAAATCTGAGCGAAGAACATTCTCCACCATTGCGACGTGGTGTTCGACGCCATTTGCACTTGAATTCAATGGTGATGGTCTTTTGTCATCGGCTCCGATAGTTGTAGAGCCCAGAATGAGTATTTCTGGCATCTTTTGTGGAAGTTTGTTTTCTGCTGCATCCGCGAGTGAAATAACAACCGGAGTCATTTGATTATTTGAATCAGAATACTCGCCGTAATGGTTGAGCAGCATGTAGCCACTCTGTCCATTCAGAGGTATCTCAATTGCATCGTCGGAATCTCCGACCAACAATATTTTTCTCACATATTGGTCATAGTCCACGCGTATTTTTCTGTTCAGATACTTTGCAACGAGTTGCAGGCCAAGGCTGGGAATGAAACGTTTTTCGTCATTGATGTTTTCGCCATCGTTGGCTGGAACTTCCAGAATGAGTTTATAGCGCCGCATCAGGCCGTCAATGTCGGGAGTGTTGTTGATAAAGCCGATGATTGGATTGCTGCCGCTGATAAGGGGAATGTTGACGAGCGGGAAAAGCTCTCCTCTGCTGCGATTCTCGTCTCTATCCAGTCTGGTGACTATGGACACTAAGTTCTTTTCTAACGCCTGACGTGCTGTTTTCCAGTCTCTGTCGAGGTTTTCTGCATTTTCCGGCGGTAACAGCACGAACGCCTGCACTATGTTGGCGAAGTCCGCAATCGCATCGCCGAAGGATTGGTCAGTCGGGCTTTGTTTGAGCAGGCCAGCGATACCCTGTACAAAAGTTCGTGGATCCAAAACGCCCGCCGGAGACAGACTTTTTTGCAGAATATCCTGCATGGGCTCAAGTGCATTGTTGAGGCTGATATCCTCGCCTTCGGGATATATGGCATCAAGGGCTATCCATTGGACACCCGCCTTTTTTAAATTCGCAAATGCCTCGTGATACGACGAACGCGAAAACGGCCAGCGTCCAAATTTGTCTATACTTTTTTCGTCGATTGCGAGAATTCCCACCTTACCCGTCATTGCTCGTTCGCCACGACTTCGGATTCTGTAGTCGAAAATGATTCTTTCTGTGTTTTCAAAAAAGCCCGTAACTTGTCCGTCTCCCGATTCGGAGTAGTCCCTAATTCGAAAAATACTGGCGATGAAAAAGAACAGCACTATGAACAAGCCAAGGTACCATGCATGAAAGCCCAATCTTCCTGCTTTTTTTTTCTTCATGAAGCCCTCACGCCAAGCAAGGTGTAAACATCATGAGCTTATCAATTTGCAGAATCATCCGGCCGACGGCGTGAGAGGATTTTGGCAGTGAACAATCTGAACTGAAGTGCTCAGAACTTTGGGGTTCACCACTCCGGTGCTCTTGGCTTCTTCAGGAGTGTGGTCGATGCTCGTGTTGTAAAGGGTTACACTCGAAAAGTGATTTCGAAGCAGGTCTAGAGCCGTTCGGAAACGGAAACGCTCTGGATCGGCCAGCAGCAGAGTCCCATCCGGTTTGAGCAGCTCGGCTGCGATGCGCGGAACATTCTGCAGGTGTGAATCGTCATAAAATACGTCACAAGCAATCACGAGGTCGAATTTCTTTTGCAGCGTCTCTGCGGCGGGTTCAATCCAATCGAGCGTCAGGAATGGCAATTGGGGAGATTTGTGCAAAAGACAGTTGGCGTGCAGATAATCTGCATAGGCCGGTTCGTAGTCCGAAGCCGTCACCTTCCAGCGGGTGTTTGCACCCAAAAGTGCTGCAAAAAATCCGACACCAGATCCAAGTTCGATGGCGTTGACCTGAGAGTCGGTTTTGCGCCGTGCCACAATTTGCCAACGTTCCTCAGATTCGTTCAACCATTGCCATAACGCACGCGCGCTCGGCCACAAGACCGCTCCAAACGGGCAGCGCTGGTCACCGAGCTCAGCGCCATGCGATTCTGTTGTTTGGATAAAATCATTGAGCAGGGCGTCAATATCCGGAGCCATCCAGACTGCAAACTCCTGACCCATCATGTGCACGCTTCGCAATTCTGCTTTGGCGAAATTCAGTGCTGGGTGAGGTCGTTTGCTTTGCATCCGGGTGTCATCAGTGCATTGCAGCCTGTGCGCTGCTGAGAATTGCGACCGGAACCCGGTAAGGCGAGCAACTGACGTAGTTCACTCCAACCTGATTGAAGAATTCAATCGATTTGGGGTCTCCTCCGTGCTCACCGCAGACACCCACTTTCAGGTTCGGCTTGCGTGAACGGCCCTTTTCAGCCGCCCATTGAATCAGCTGTCCGACTCCCTCGGTGTCCACGACA
Source organism: Pseudomonadota bacterium (assembly GCA_041171905.1). Classification (GTDB taxonomy): domain Bacteria; phylum Bdellovibrionota_B; class Oligoflexia; order Silvanigrellales; family Silvanigrellaceae; genus RFOM01. The sequence continues at coordinate 175 of JBEDKY010000166.1, read as the reverse complement.
GCAAAAGGATCGTCGTGAAGGATATTTTCGCGTGCATAGACCTTCAGAAACGGAGCGCTGTCATCGCGCGAGAATCCAAATGTCGTCTGGGTCAGATCGTTCGTTCCAAAACTAAAGAAGTCGGCATGCTCAGCGATCTGGTTTGCCGTCAGCGCAGCGCGCGGAACTTCGATCA
>JBEDKY010000165.1:0-4875 GCA_041171905.1 Pseudomonadota bacterium | reverse complement strand
TGCGTCCTGAACGGCACGTGCTGCATTGATCTCAGCGTCGAGTCGCGCTTGTTCTTCCTTGGCAGCAGCCAGAATAAAGTTCTGATAGGCGATGGCAGCTTGGGCGGCGAGTGGCGAAACCACGCGTTGCGAGCGTGCGTCAAAGTAGTCGTTTGCCTCAGTGTTGGCGAGGTAGCAGTATCCATAAATTTTTTCTTTGAATGGAAGCGGCACGACCATCGCAGAGCCGTCACAGGCCGGATGCGGCGTGCGCCATGCACTCGGTCGGATGCGCGGTTCTCGCTTGGCGTCTTGTTCGCATTTTTCGAGGAACCACTTGTCCACGCCCCACGCCGGGTTGAGATTTTGCTGCAGGTTTTGCAAGTCGGTCCCGCGTGCCCGCACCGGCACGAGTTTGCCCTCTTCGAAGAGAAACAAGACGCCGTATTCAACTCCCGTACACTTGCACATCGCATCGAGCACAGAATCGAGCAGCGGATCTTTTTCGTTCAGCGCACTCAAATTAAGAAAAACTTGCAGGAGTGATTCCAATTCAACCCGCTGGCGCATGACCTCGGTCTTGCTGTTGCGGCTGGTGGACTGGCCCGAAATATGCACGCGTTCCTGCCGTGAGTCCATGATGATCTGTGCACGCATAATTCCGCGATCGCAGCGGTCAACGAAGAATAGATATTGCTTTTCAGAGAAATACTCGCGGCACATTCTGAAAATAACCTGCGCGTAATCGGGGTCTTCTTCGACAATGAGATTGGCCAGTTGAAGTCTGAGCTCGAAGAGCGTTGCCGGAAGACGCAGGCGCTGCGCCTTTTTAATTCCCATTTGTGCAAACCAGCGGCCAAAAAGGCGCAGACCGGAACGGTAGAACATTTCTCCGCTGATATAGACAGTTTTGGGCATCAACAGGCGTGCGGCGAAAACCTGATTCACCCACGCAAGAGTGAGTGCTGGAAATGCGGCAAGCGGCCGGTTGAGACGAATGTAACATGTAGCGAGCAGGACCGGCGCAAAGATGCAATATGAGACGCGGTGAACGCGCTGGCGGACAGCCCTGAATGCTTCCTGCAGATAAGGCAATGCCGCATGCGGATCTTCGCGCAGCAGGTTGATTTCTCCGAGCGAGATATTTGCATAGCAGCTGTCTATAGTGTCGAATCCGTCGGAGCGGATCGCTTTGGCCGCCTCTCTGACAATAGATTCGTAGCGGTTCAGCTCGCTGGTATTCTTTGTCAGCAGATGGTGGCGGAGAACAGCGTCGAGAATCGTCGGGGTCTGCTTGATGCGGAAAATCAGATTTGTGTAGCGCGAATGGAGTGCATAAGTTTCGCCGTTTCCAAGGCCATATTCATCCATGTGGATGAGGCCCTGCATGGTCAGTACCCGCCAGAATGAGTCACCCGCATTTTCGAGAATGTCGAGCGCCTGCACATGTTTGGAGTGCGCCTCACGCAGGCGCGCACGCGGAAACTCATTGAGATAGCCCCACGTAAAAAGCAAGAATGCGCGAAAAATAGGATCAGGATGTTGCTCAAAATACTGCAAGGAATTGCGGTAAAGTGCGTTTGATATTTTGGCGATTCCAAAGACGCCGGAGGCAACTGCCCAGTATCCTATCAAGATTGCGCGATAGCGGTTCGGCTTCTGCCTGAGAATTTCCATTGTGTAGCGCATCTGGTTGCTGATGGCGCAAATTGGCCGCGAAAAGAACAAAGCCACCTGCATGGAAACGAGTAGTTTGTAAAACACCTGATCTTCGCGCGATTCAATGGAGTTCTTTTGTCTTCCGAAGATCGGCCAAAGCATGATGCCCAAGGCAAATGGAATCAGACGGCTTATGATGACGAGCAGGGCCCTGAATTCACTGATGTCGATCTTCTTGTTCAAATATCGCATTCCCTGCTCGCCGGCGGCAATACTGTCGCGGTAGCGGAACAGCGTGAGATTGCACTCGCATAATTTTGCGAGGATCTCTGTCTTGTGCATTTCGTCGTCGGTGTAGGAGATGATGCTTGTATACAGATCGACAGCTCCGACCGGGTCCTCATTCAGCACGCGCGCGTCGGCGAGAAGCTCGGTGATTTGCACGAATTCTTTCAGGAGTTGTTGACTGGCGGTGCAGTCCTGCGGGAGTAGCTGGTGCGCAGTCTGAGCGTATTCAAGTGCCTTTTGATACGCAAATACTTTGAGCGCCATACGTCCTGCCTGCAACAGTACGTCGCGCGACCATTCCGGCTGCTTTTGTGGTCTGCCGTTTTTAAGATGGTAGGCGAGTTCAAATAGCTCATTGGATGCAATTCTGCGGTTTTGATTCTCGTCGCTGGTACTCATCTTTCGGTGCAGCCAGACAGCATATCCCTGATGGCAGTCGGTGCGCAGTTCGTGTCCTGCCAGCTGATACGCGGCCTCGCGCACTTTGTCGTGGACAAACGTCAGCGTATCGCGGTTGAAGTAAATCAAATGCTGTTCAGAAAGTTCGCTCAGACAGCGCAAGAGTGGTGTGTTCAGTTGCTTTTCTCGCAACAGAAAATCGATGGCTGCCAGATGCACTTCGTTGCCGACTGCACTTGCGACCAACAGAATTTGCTTGCTGTCGACGTTGAGTTCATTGATTCGGTCGGACACGAGTGATGCGATGCCGTGCGAGAGCGACGCACTCTGCGCTTTTGCCGCATCAAAGATCCAGTTGCTTCCGCTCTCGTCGGGGCGGAAAATTTCCCGCGACAGGCAAAAGCTCAGATATTCGCGGACATAAAAAGGATTGCCCTGTGTGAGCAGATACGTCATCCGCTGCAGGCGTGTAATCTGATGTCCGCTTTCATCAAGCAAATGCTCAACGAGCGTATTTGATTCATCCTCACTCAACGGTCCGAGCTGCACATGCGCCTGCGGGCCCTCATGCTGCAAAATCCTGACCTGCAGCGGATGCTCCTGATTGACTTCATTGCTCCGGTAACAGCCCAGCATAAGCAGTTTGCCAAGACTGCTCTTGCGTGCACGTGTTGCAATGACTTCAATGACTCCCAGACTTTCGCTGTCTGCCCATTGCAGGTCATCGAGTATGAGGATGAGAGCCTCATGGCGCGAGCCCATTTCGACGAGCAATTCAACAAGGCCTTCGAGAAAAGTTTTTTGCTCGTCCTCAAATTCTTGTTTTGGAAGTTCATGTGTGAAGTTAAATATGTCGCGCAGAAAGGAAAGCCGCTGGGTCAGCAGGCGGAGTTTTGCGCCCAATTTAGCGCCGACCCTGCGCGCCCAGCCGGCTGTTTCGTGTTGTGGCTCGAGCTGAATTTCACGCAGATAGCTGTGAATAATCGAAAGTATCCCCGAGAGCGGCACATTGCGCTCAAATTCGGAAAACTTTCCTACCAGCGTGAGAACTCTCTTTTGTGCGGCCTCAGCTCCCACTTCGTAGCAGAGTCTTGATTTTCCAGCTCCGGACGGCGCACCGACGAAGGCGCATCCTCCGCGTCCTGCCAGAGTTTCGTTCAACTGACTCAATAATTTATTGAGTTCCGCGCGTCTGCCGACAAACGGTGCCTTGCTGTTGAGTTCGCGAAAGCGATCGTTTTTTGCAAGCGCGAATGTAGGAATCTTATTCCCTGATTCGAAGTGTCGGATGCATTCCTGCAAATCGGCCGCGAGTCCACGCGCTGTGAAATAGCGGTCATCAGGATTTTTGCGCAGTAGCTTTTGCACGATATCGCTGAGCGGCTCGGGGAATTTATCAACAACATCGCTCAGCGGCTGAGGAACTCCGTTGAGAATTTTTTCGAGGAGAGCCTTGGGATTGGCTTCCTGAAAGGGCGGATGGCCAGCGGCGATTTCGTAGAGAGTTGCGCCAAGGGAATAGAGGTCAGCCTGTTCGTCACGACTTGCTTTGATGAAACCTGTTCGCTCGGGTGCAAGATAGGGCAGGGTGGCCATGGCTTGCGCCGAACGAGTGAGAAAATCGCTCCGGTTCACGAGAGCCGCCTGACCGAAATCGAGATAAACCGGATGGCGGTGTGCGAAGTCGCGGAAGCCGATGTTTGCGGGCTTGATATCACCGTGTGTCAGACCAGCGGCATGAACAACGTCGAGTCCTTCGGCGAGCGCATGTGCGATGTTGAGCCACATTTTGGCTTTTCGGTATTCTGAGGGGTCACGGCGAATGGTGTCTTGCAGTGATCCACCGGCGAGATATTCCTGCACGAGGATGGTCATTTGTCCTTCGCTGACGATTTCGAGCGCCTTTACGATCGAGTCGCTCTTCGTCTTCGAGAGTGCCTCAGCCTCGCGGTGGATGCGCGCGTGCAGTTCAAGAACCGGCGTGTCTTCGCTGGAACCGTCGGCGTAGACTTTAAGAGCAACCAGTCCGTCGCCAGCTCCACTCTTTAGGTCACGCGCGAGGTAAACTTCACCACTGCCGCCGATGCCGAGCAGTGACTGGATTTCGAAGCGATCTGCACAAATTTTTTGTCCGACTTGCAACTTCTGCATGACGGCCCTCCGCTTGGGGGGAATATCGGTGCTGTTCTAATGAAGGGTAGGGAAGAATTTGCAGCCGGACACTTGACTTCACGTCTGTCGATTAGGAAAGTCTCGCTAGGAATTTGTTGTTTTTACAAATGGAGACAATTTCATGAAGTTGCGATCAGTATCGTGTCTTGTTGCGGCTGTTTTTTGCACCTCTTTTGCAAATGTTGCTCTTGCGTCAGGCAAAAAGACAACATCTTCGTCAAACAGCCTGAAAGGCTCAGCTTCTAATAGTGGCACATTGGTGGCCATGAGCGGCTCAGGAAGCTTGTCGGGCTCGTCGTCCGACCGCGGTGCCTACGTCGGCTTGGAAATTCTTCCCTTCGAATATCAGAACTTCAAGACTACAACTGGCAATGTTAC
>JBEDKY010000164.1:0-3808 GCA_041171905.1 Pseudomonadota bacterium | reverse complement strand
TCAGACAAGTGCAACACGGCTTCACCTCAACCTGCTGACAATCATCAACATAATAGGATTGTCACCGCTGGTGCTATTGCTTCTGACCAAGTTCCCTCTCAATCAGGAGCGCGAACGACGGCTCGAGACGCTCACACCGGCATTCGTAAACATCATTGCAATATTCATACAGCTTAAAGTTCTTGCAGGACTACTGGGTGACGGAAAGTTGTCGAGTTTTGGCTTTTCAGCAAACGCTGCGCTCATCCCTGTCCTCATATTGGGAGAATCGACATCGGTTGTCTGTTCGACCCTCAGGGAACGTTCGGCTCGGCAATCCTCCGGCGTCGTAGCTATCCTTTTCCTTGCGCTGCTTCTCCTGTTTTTAGGCATCGCCGAGAACGATATGCTCGGAGCTGAGACAATTTACAGACTCGCACTGATTCTGAATTTCACAGCTGCAACTTTTGGCATCGTTATTTTCTATCTGAACAAATACCTGCGAGACAACGGAAAGATGCTCAGCATCCTCCTGTATTATTGCATCCAGTCGGGAATCATGTGTTTCTTTATTTCGACCTTCGATGCACAAATCAACAATGCTATTTTGGCGCTTGGTGTGGTGCTTGCCCTGACGCTTGACTCTGTGTTCCTGCGACCGGAATCACTCAATCAAAATGGATTTTCAATTTCCCTTGCCAACAGAAGGCTGCGCGACGCTTACGAAAAGCAGGTTTCAGACAGTGCCACACTTGCGAAGGCGACTTTGGACAGCCTGAGTGCGCAAATTTGTATTGTCGATTCCTCCGGAATAGTGACAGCAGTCAACCGAGCCTGGCGTCTGTCTTCAGTATCCGCTGTGACACCTGACACGAGCACTATCGTCGGAGAAAATTATCTCATTCCAGCGAACGGCGGGAACGACGAAAACTCACCCTTCTCTGCTGCGATTCAAAATGGCATCCGCGATGTTCTCGACGGGCGGATTGAAGAATTTTCCCGAACGTATTTTTTCAAAATTGATGACAAGAAACGCTGGTACCAATGCAAGGTGACACGCTTTGAAACTTCTCGCGGAAGCTGTGCGGTTGTTGTGCATGAGGACGTCAGTGAATTGAAGATGGCCGAGGAACAGCTGCTCTTAAAGTCTGCTGCCATAGAACGTGCCAATGACGGAATCGTCCTTACTGATCCAGCGCTTCCTGATCAACCGGTCGTCTATGCCAGTCCGGGATTTCTCAAGTTGACAGGCTACACTCAGGAGGAAGTGCTCGGGCGAAATTGCCGTTTCTTACAGGGACCAGATACCGATCCTGCGACCATCAAAGAACTCGGCAAAGCCGTGCGAGCGCAGATTCCTTTCAGCTGCGACATCCTCAACTACACAAAAAGCGGGCAGGCATGGATCAATCGACTCAAGCTTGAACCCATCCTGGACGAAAACGGCAAATTGCTGAGATATCTGGGAGTGCAATCCAACGTCACCGAACAGAGAAGACTCGAGCGTGAACGCAATCAGGCGCTTGAGAAGGAACGTCTGGCACGTCTTGAGATGGAGAAGCATTATCGTGACGCGCAATCGGCAAATAACCTGAAAGATGAATTTCTTGCGACACTTTCTCATGAACTGCGCACGCCAGCCGGCGTCATTGGCGGATTTGTCGAGTTGCTAAAGTACGAAAGACTGAGTGATACAGAACGGGATGAGGCCATCGATGCCATCGAGCGCAACTCGCGATCGCTCGTGACTCTCATTGACGACATCCTCGACGTGAGCCGGGTGATCACAGGAAAATTCAAACTCAACCCCAAACCGGTTGACCTGGCGAATATTGTCGAATCTGTCATTTCGGCAGAACTGCTCGCAGCGCAGAGTAAAAACATCCGCATCGTAACCGAATTTGAGCCCAATCTGGGACCAGTTTACGGCGACGTGACAAGGCTACAGCAGATTTTTTGGAATCTGCTTTCAAACGCAATCAAATTCACTCCGCGCAACGGTCGAGTCAAGGTAACCCTGAAGATGGACGGTGCGCGGGCGCTTGTCCGCATTTCAGACACGGGTGTCGGCATCAATCCACAATTTCTCCCACACGTCTTTGAACGCTTTCGCCAGCAGGATAGCGGTATGAATCGTATGTACGGCGGACTGGGGCTGGGCTTGTCGATTGTGAAGCATTTGGTGGAACTGCATGGGGGAAGCGTGTGGGCAGAGTCTGCAGGCGAGGGACGCGGCTCGGCCTTCACCGTGAGTCTGCCTGTTCTCACCTCATCTGGTTGACTTTTTATCGGGTGCTTGGAAGTCTAAGGGCGTTCAACGAAATCAGATGAGTTGCCATGACCACACAGCGTAAAAAGCCTATCAAATTGGAATTACAGGGAAGCCTAATTTCATCGGCACCGAGCGATGCCGTTGCAGTGCAAGTCCGCGGCAGAGAAAGCCAAAGCTCAACCCAGACCTCAACGAACACGGCCTCGGGTGCAGAGCTCAAAAGCGGGGTCGTCAAATTGCGCAGGGAGGTCAAGGGCAGAGCTGGCAAGCCAGTTTCGGTACTTTACGGTTTCACGGATCCCGCGGGCCAGGACTCCTCGGCACTGAGAGCACTTCAGGCAAAACTCAAGCAAACGCTGGCCTGCGGTGGCACATGCGACGAGCAGGCCGGAGAGATCATCTTGCAGGTGGACGATTTGCAGCGCGTGCGTCAAATTCTTGAAAGGCTGGGCTTCACGGTCAAAGGTTAAACACGCCAGAAGATAGACTCCTCATCCCTCCAATTCTCGTGTAGAGTACTGTCAGTATTGCAAAGTACGATTTCTGAGGAATTCCAAGCATGCTTGTGAAACAAGAAGGTCAACTGGTGAGCCTCGAGGGTATTCTGAACGAGCATGTCGACCTGCAGGTGGTTGAGTCGGCAGTTGTCGAGGCATCAAAATCAGCCAAGGGCGGCGCCGTTTCATTGGATCTTTCCAAAGTCAACCGTGCCAACTCATCAGGACTCTTGCAGTGGCTGAGAATGACCAAACGCCTCAAGTGCCCGCTGAATTACGTGAACACTCCCGTCTGGCTTGTTGAGCAATTCAACATGATAGACGAGTTTTTTGACGGAAAAATCAGCGTTGAATCAATTTTCGCACACTTTTATTGTCCCGACACGGACACAAGCGAAACCCACCTTTTGAAGGTGGGTTTCGAAGTCCCGATTCAGGACCAGTACAAATCGTTTCACCTTAAAGTCACATCGGCAGACGGTAAACTCCTCGAGCCCGATTTTGACGAACGATCATACTTTCATTTCATCGCCCGACATCTCTCGAAGGATGCAGCTGCGAAGTAACCTCCGCCCCTCAATCGACTGAAGCGACGCTCGGGACTGCCGGAAGGAAGTTGAGGGTGTTGATGACCTCGTTCATCGCATCGTCGATGGAGTCGCGACCGGCATCCACCGTATAGACGCTGTCGCCGAGCATCGCAAAAACGACCTGCCAGCCCGTCTGACTGTCCGCGTAACCCGCAAGAGCGGCCGTGGGGTCGTTGATGAGAGTTCCCGTTTTGGCTGCGACCGTGCCCTTGATGTTTGTCATGCGTCCTGCAAGCGTGCCGTCGATACCGGCCACGGGCATGAGTGCTCTGAAGGCCTTCATTTTATCTGACGTGCGGATGACTGAAAGAAGCTGAACGAGATCATGCGCCGAGAGCTTATTGTCGTAGCTCAGACCGCTACCGTCGACGAGGCGAAGACCGGCCGAGCGTGAAATTCCAAAATTTGTCAGCATTTCATACGCCGCATTGATTCCGCCACTCCAAGACAAAACATTTTCTGCCATTGTG
>JBEDKY010000163.1:0-19824 GCA_041171905.1 Pseudomonadota bacterium | reverse complement strand
GCCCAGCTCAATGGCCCTGCGTTGCTTGTCAGCGGCGGAGCGGATTTCTACGTCGGCAGCGGATTCGAAGCGGTCAAGGCCGTCGAGCAAGGGCTGCCTGTCATCACCGTTGCAGCACTCTTTCAAAAAGATCCGCAGGTACTCATCTCTCATGCGGGTGTTGGTCACGACAAAATCGAAGACCTCAAGGGCAAACCAATTATGGTTTCGGCAACTGCCACCACGTCGTTTTGGCCGTTTTTGCAAATCAAGTTCGGCTTCACGGAAGAGCAGAAGCGTCCTTATGCATTCAACGTCGCGCCGTTCCTTGCCGACACCAAGGCCATCCAGCAGGGTTACGGAACATCCGAGCCATTCACAATCGAAAAGTCGCTCGGCAAGAAACCCAACGTCTTTTATCTCGCAGACTACGGCTATCTGCCCTATGCCAACACCATCGAGACAACCGTCGGCCACGTGCAGCAAAAGCCCGACATGGTGCGAAAGGTTGTCAGTGCAGTCATCAGGGGCTGGGAAGGCTACCTGCAAGATCCCACGCTCGCCTTCGCCGCCATCAAGCGTCTCAATCCGGAAATGAGCGAAGAGCTCATGAACTATGGCTTCCAGCAGATGAAGAGCATGGGGCTTGTCGACTCCGGAGATGCAAAAAAGCTCGGAATCGGAACGATGACCCACGAACGCTGGAAGGCATTCCACCGGAGTCTGGTCGAGGGCAAGTTGTTTCCAGAATCACTGCCCATCGAAAAAGCCTACACTCTCGACTTCCTGCCCACGCGCGCCATGTGAGTTGGAAGGCAAAATAGTTTTTTCCTCAAATTTAGTTTTGTTCTTTGCCCGCAATGATTTTGATGTTGGTTGCGAGCGGAATTTCAAGGCCTTCATCCCAGCCGAATTCGCCTATCACCTCAAGCCTCCTCCAAAAGCGAACCCAGCGCAAAATCATTTTTTCACTGACGCGGCGGAGCATGCCCTGAGGCTTTTTATAAAAGCGGACGATCTCGGACGGCACAACCGATTCAACTGAAAAGCCGCTGAGCCTGACGATGTGTGAAAGAGAATGTTCGGTAAAGCTCACACGGTGAGTCCAGTCGATGTAACGCCAGCGGCCCGCCATGGTCGCATTGGCGTTGGGCACCGTTGCAACCAGCTTTCCATTCGGTTTGAGCAGTGCACGCATGGCGGCGAGAGTCTGGCCGAGATGCTCAGGGGGTACATGTTCAAGGACGTCGATGGCAAAGATGACTTCAAAGGTTTCGTTGCAGTTTTTCAGCCACGCGAGCGGATCGTCGTTGTGCTCCACGTGCAGTCCCATTTTTCGCGCCGCGTGGGCTTGGCCGCGGTCAATCTCATATCCCCTGATATGACGGCAGCCGGATTGATTTAGATAGTTGAGAAAAAGGCCCATGCCGCAGCCAAAGTCGAGAATCTTGAGATTCTCCGGTTTGATGGCCAGATCTTTACCTATGGCCGCGAGATCGGCAGCAAATGAATCTTGGTAGAAGGCGCTCATGTAGCGCTTGTGTTCGTCGCTCATGGTGTGCCACGTTTCATAATGAAGCGTGTAGTCCATTGTGTGTTCTGAGTCGTGCATGGCGTGCTCTCGGGTCCTGAAGATTGATTCAGTGATTCTATCATGATCGGCTTTTCAGCGCAGGCACTCGTATGAAATCATTTCCGACCGAAACACTTCTGAGAACCAACCAGCTTTGGTCTTGCGGTTGCATTGACTTTGCGCGCTCTCTTGGTGTGGAATGGCCCGGCACAGCAGGAGGTGGTTGATGCTGGTTTTAAGGAATTTTGTTGTTTTGTCTCTGGGGCTCGTTGCACTGGCCGCGCCCTTGTCTGCTGTCGCACAAACCATCGAGGCCAAAGATCTCCCTGCAGGCACGCGCCTTGAAAAACTGGCCGACGGTTTTGATGTGGTTTGGGGAATCGATTTCTTGTCCGAGGATGAGGCTCTCGTCACGCTCAAGAACGGCAAAATGTTTATTCTCAATTTCAGCAAAAAATCACGCGTTGAGCTCGAAGGTGTGCCGGCAGTTGTGACCTCGGGGCAGGGTGGTTTGCTCGATGTGCGCCTTTCGCCAGAGTATTCCAAGAATCAGACAATCTACTTCACCTATTCCAAGGCCGCCGAGCGCGGGCCCACCACTGCACTGGCTCGCGCTGTCTTCAAATCAGGAACCAACAAGCTGACTGCCGTCAGCGATTTATTTGTCGGCAAAACCGACCCCAGCGGCGGAGTGCATTTTGGTTCGCGCATTACCTTCGACAACAAGGGTCATCTTTTTTTCGGCATCGGCGATCGTGGCGAACGCGACAGGGCGCAAGAGCTGCAATGGCACAATGGAAAAATCATTCGGCTGAAGCTCGATGGCAGCGTGCCTGCAGACAATCCGTTTGTCGCCCAGAAGAATGCCCTGCCTGAGATTTATTCCTACGGTCACCGCAATCCTCAAGGGCTCTATTTTTCGATCAAAGACGGCAAGCTCTACAACAGTGAACACGGTCCGCGCGGCGGCGACGAAATCAACGAAGTGCGCGCGGGAGCCAATTACGGCTGGCCTGTGATTACGTACGGAAGAGAATATTACGGCCCCAAAATCGGCGATGGCACAGCAAAATCTGGCATGGAGCAGCCCATCAAGTACTACGTGCCTTCGATTGCCCCAAGTTCGCTGATCAAATACGAAAGCGGAAAAATAAAGGCATTTGAAAATTCATTTGTTCTGGGAGCGCTGGTGCTCGAGCATATCAATGTGGTTTCGGCCGACGGCAAAACCGAGAACCGCTACCTGAAATCAATGAGCAAACGCATCCGGCAGGTGAAGGAAACACCGCAGGGGAGGATCGTCTTCACCACCGACTCCGGAGAAATCTACCGCATCAGTCCGGTGAAATAGCCGCCTTCAGCGGTGCCGAAATGTCTTGCAGTTGTTCAACTTCTAGACACCCGCCTTTTATACAAGATACCGAAAATAAAGCTTAATTTCACAGTCTCCCGTGGCCCCGAAGTTGCTCTGCAGCGATTGTCTGTATGCAGCGGGGTGGCGCATGTTCAAGGTTCGCAAAAACTCTCTCCATTCAAAAAGGGCAACTTCTCTTGGCTCGCCTTTTCGGCGCGTGGGCAGAGGGCTTGCCATGGCGGGTGTGTTGCTGATCGCCGCTGGGTGTCAGCCGGCGACAACACAAACAGCGGCGCAGACTCAGGACTTAGGCTCCGCACTCGAGACGGCGGCGGAGCTCCTCGACTCAATCAAGTGCATTGTTCCCGCACCCTCATGGTACAAAAAACTCTGGGTCGATTTGAATGGCGAAGAAAACGCCCTCGGCCGTGCATTCATGACCCGCTACATGAGCTGCGCAGGCGGCACCTATCGCCTGACTGCAGATGAGTTTCGCACTCTCCCTGTCGCAATCGTTCCGCAGGAATTCGGAACATTCTATTTGCAGCGTGAATTCATTCAAAATGCAATTGCCAACCGGATCGGAAGCGCGGGAGATGTGATTGCCGACATCGACGAGACGATTCTTGCCTCAACACACTACGGCAACACGCTCGGGCACTTTCAGCTAGAGCTGCGTGGCAAGCTTGTGTGGCGTAAGAATGAGTTCGACGCGATCGTTCCCCATTTCAAGGGGGAGGCGCGGGTCAAAGACCGTTATGACTTCAACCCGAGTGAGTCGTCGCAAAAAGATTCTTGGCGCGGCAACGACACAGAACTGCGCGTTCGTATTGCACACTTTGGCATGCCAGGGCGTGCTTTCGATATTGAATCCGACTGGCTTGCGTTCAATTTCGATTACCCAAGATTCGATTCCGACCTGATTCAGGAGAGCAAAAATAATGAAAAGTCGGGCTATTCTTCCTATGGTGAGCAGGTTCAGCTCATCCTGATGACAGAGCTGCGCTCGGCCCGCTGGGAAAAAGCATCCGCCAAAGAGAAGCTCAACATACTGGTCCAAACCATGAAGCGCCTGCACGCGGCCGTGCGGGAACGGGGCTGAAATCTCTTTGTTTACAGCTCGTTCACAGCCCTCTCAGGAATTCTCCGCAGGGGTGGCTTTGTGGGCGGGATTTGGGTAATTGAGGGCAGAACTCATTTATTCGGGAATCTGCTCATGTCTGTCTCCACCGGAATTGCACCGGCACAATCCGAGTATAATCGCTACTACGAGGCAGACGCCGCGGATCCGCGAAAAGTCGCCTATCTTAAGAGAAATATTATTCCCATGCTCGAGGACTTGCCGCGTGAGGCTAGCATTCTTGAGATTGGTCCGGGGCGGGGCGCCTTGCTCCGTCTGTTGCGTTCGAGTGGTTTTCAAAATCTGACTGCATTTGAGATTTGCACGTCATTCGCAGACGATCTGCGGGCCGATGGATATTCTGTCTGTTCAGGTTCATCGGCTGTTGGATTCCTCCGCACATTGCCGCCTGAAAGCATAGATGCATTGCTGCTTGTCGATGTGCTCGAGCACTTTCCGCTCGAGGAGGGGCTCGATTTTCTGTGCGAGAGCAGGCGTGTCATCAAGCCCGACGGACGCATTGTCATTCAGACGCCCAACGCCAGCGGGCTCTTTGGCATCAATACATTTGTCGCCGACCCGACCCACGCAACCCCTTGGAACGAGTTGCGACTGATGGCCGCTTTGCGTGGTTCTGGTTTTTCTTACGTCAATTGCCAACCAATGCGTCTTCCCGCGTCACCCGCGAACCTCGTCCGTGAAACGCTCCGTGGCATCATCTTTGCGGGTGTGCGTTTCCTCACTCGTTTGTGTGGCGTGACTCCGGTTCAAGTGCTGACACACAATTTGGTGTGTGAAGCGCGGCCTGTTCGTTGAAGAAAGTAAAATGCACATGAGTGAAGTTGCTGTCAGCGTAATTTTGCCTACCTATAACGAGAGCAAAAACGTCCCGATTATAGTCGACCGCATTGCACAAGTCTTGAACCCTCTGTGCACCTTCGAGGTTCTCGTTGTGGATGACAATTCTCCCGACGCAACATGGGCACTGGCTGAAGAACTTTCTCAGCAGCGGCCTTGGTTGCGCAGTATCCGCCGGATGCAAAACAAAGGTCTTTCTCCGGCTGTTGTAGATGGTTTTTCGTTGGCAAAAGGTCAGCGCCTGATTGTGATGGATGCCGACCTCCAACATGATGAGCAGGCCCTGAGTAAATTCATAGAGGCCTTCCAGCAGGGTTCTCAGTTGGTTGTCGGCTCGCGCAAAGTCGATGGCGGCGGTGTCGAAGACTGGAGTGTCCTGCGGCAATTTGTATCGTGGTTTGCCACGCGGCTCGCGCATTTCGTGTTGCCGTTGCAGGTCACCGACCCGATGAGCGGCTTTTTTGGCATCACCCGAAAGCTGCACGAGACTCTCACCCCTCAGGTCAATCCCAAGGGCTTTAAAATTCTCCTCGAGTATCTGGCACGCACCCAAGCCGCCGATGTGCGCGAGGTGGGTTACACCTTCCGTGGCCGTCAGCACGGCGAAAGCAAGCTTTCCAACGACGTGATTTACGACTACCTCGAAGCGCTGTGGGGCTTGTCCAAGGTTTCAAATATCCTCTCGTGGCGATTTTTGAATTACTTTCTCGTTGGTTGTGTCGGAATGGTTGTGAATTTGTCGATTTTGAGAATTCTCACTCATTACGGCAATGCGCAGGAATCATTTGCCTTGATGGTTGCTGTCGAGGCATCCATTATCTCAAATTTCTTCCTCAACAACTCGATCACGTTTCGCAAGCACCGTTTCAAAGGGATGTTTAAAACTCTGCGCGGCCTGCTGATGTTCAACGCCATTTGTGCCACGGGTGCATTCATCAACCATTCCTTGGCGCTTAATATCAGAAATGCTGATCTTGCGAACATTTATTTTGCTACTGCTGCCGGATATCTCGTGGCGACGATGTGGAATTACGTTGTGAATACGCACGTCTGCTGGAAAGCATAGAATGACCAAAGTCATCGCTTATACGCTAGCGCTATTTTTCGCAGCCACGGGGCTGGGAATGCTCAGCAGTCCGGCAGCGTTTGGGCGTTTTTTTGTGTCGCAGACGCCTGTGTTCGATGCCGCTCATTATCTCAAGATTGCAACGCAGGGCTACGTGGAAGCTCCATTGGCTGCTTTTTATCCACTCTGGCCGCAGCTGCTGAAGATATTTATTCTACCATTTAGCAGTCCTCAGAACGTGGTTCTTGCGGGAAGCCTGTTCGCCTTTCTTCTGTTTGCTCTGAGCCTGTTTCCTTTCGCCAAAGTCGCGCTCAGGGATTTATCGGCGTCTGCCGGATTTTGCCTTCTCATCATGTATGCTTTGAACCCAAACAGCCTCTTTCATATGCTGCTTTATACTGAAAGCCTGACGGCGCTGAGCGGCTCATTGACTTTGTTGAGTCTTTCGAGGCTGCTGAGTACGGACGACAACAAGGTCGCGTCGTCGGTACAAAAGAAATGGAAGTGGAGTCTTCTTGCTGCAGTGAGTCTCATCGCGCTGAGCTTGGGGCGTCCGGTCGGGCTTCCGTTGATAGCGAGTTTTTTCGCTTCCACTGCCTGTGTTTTTTTCTTCCGTGCCGGCAGTTTTTCTCAATTGATGAGTCAGGGATCGTTACAGTACGTGAAAGATCCGCTCGTCCTTGTGGCAGTTATTTGCTCACTAGCGGTTGTCATGGGTTACATTCCCTATGGTTGGCACGCCGCCAATGTCTATGGCGACTTTCTTGCCCCATTTGATGCCCAGAAATATTGGGACAGAAGCTTTGGTCTGCATTGGGACATCATTTTTAAACCTAAATCAGTTTCAAAAAGTGACAACGTTCTGTTTTGGGACATTCAGGCATTTTATCTGCCCTTCGTTCTCATTGCCCTGCCTTTTCTTGCGCGGTTGAAGGTTCTCCCTTCTGCCTTTGTTTCACTTGGACACGATTGGCTCTATTGGCTCTGTGCGTTCTTCGCCGCGGCTCACTCTGCAATCGCTTTTTTGACCTTCCCGATTTTTATGAGTCTGGCCCGCCACGTGTTTGCGCTCCCGTTCATATTTTATTGTGCGGCCCGCATCCTAGCCATTGTCTGGCACCAGCCCGCTGCAAGGCGACTGGCTTGGGGATATGCCGGCATCAGTGCTGCGTTTTTGGTGTATTGGTGGAGCCGTTATGCCCGCGAGGGTTGGTTGGGCTGATTATTTTTTGATGAATCTGTTTACCCATCAAATCTTTTCTTGTTATCAGAGAGAATCGCCCAGATTTTAAACCGGAGTCCGGCACACATGAGTTCCCCGCACTGGCTGATGGAGCCTGTTCGTTCGCCGTCGAGAGTTCTTCGACATTGGTTTTTGGTTCTGCTCGTTTTTCATATTGTTACTGCTTTTTTTTCATATGGTATTTTTCATTGCGATGAACACTACCAAATCATCGAATTCATCGGTTACAAGTTGGGCTGGGTCCCTGCATCCGGATTGGCATGGGAATTCGAGGCCGAAATTCGACCGTGGCTCCAGCCATTTCTGTTTTATTTGCCAACCAAAACTCTCATCAGTCTGGGTTTTAAGGACCCGCTTGTGCTGGAAACAGTCCTGCGACTGCTGAGCGGCTTGTTGGGTTGGGGCAGTTTGGCTGTTTTATCCCGCTCTCTCTTCCGTTTTCTCGAGCACAGCCAGAAAGCCTTTTGGATTGTTTTACTGTTTTCGTCTTTCTATTTTCTGCCCCAGCTTCATGTGCGCACATCTTCGGAATCGATGAGCACTGCGTTTTTGATGCTGGCTTTTGCGCTTTGTCTGAAACCGTCGGTGTCCGCGTTCCATTTTGCAGGTGTGGGTTTTTTGCTTGGTCTCTCGTTTGAGGCACGCTATCAGACAGCCATTGCCGGGGTTGGATTGGCGTTCTGGCTGTTTTTCACTACGTCCAAAAAAGTTCACTGCGCAGTGTATGGAACTCTGGGCGGCTTGGCAGCGATGGTTTTGGGTGCACTCGCAGATTTTTGGGGCTATGGGCACTGGGTCTTTCCAGCGTACCAATATGCAACAGTCAATCTCGTCGAGGGCAAAGCCGCGTCTTTTGGTGTGTCGCCTTGGTGGGATTATTTTGTCACATTCCCGAAAAAGTTTGTCGGTCCATACCGGTTTTTCATTCTTGTGAGTGCTCTGGTTGCCATTGTGTATTCGGTTAAAAGCGTCAGGAAAATAAGGCTTTCAGGCGGCGCGCCTTCGGAGCCTGTGCGTACACTTTCGTTGGCACTTGTCAGCACGATGCTGCCTTTTCTTGTCATCCATTCAATGATTGGCCACAAGGAGGAGCGTTTTCTTTATCCTGTCGTTTGGGCGCTGTGGCTTTTTGGTATTTTGCAGATTGGCTTACCTCTGTTTTCAAAGATTTTGACGTCTCAAAATCCTGCCAAAATTCTACGCGCAGTTTTTTACATACACGCTCTGCTGACCTTCGTGTTGTTGATGCGGAACGCGTTTCTCCCACTGGAATCACGCGCTCCATTGATGTCGATAATTCAAAATGAATCTGAAAAAGTTCAGACCCTCAAATTGAGTGTCTTGGATGGCGTGCACCCTTACTCCATGCGTTGTGGTGGTATTTCGAACTGTGGAGCAACGCTGATTTCAGAATTCAGCATGCCCAAAAACCTCTCGATGCAATGCCCCGTAGAGAGTGAGGCGGCGCTGCAGGGCGGTCTTGTGCTGAACACCTACCGAGAGAACCAACTTATTGAGCCACTCCCTCCTTCCGGTTGCAGCACTTTGAAAACAACCCTGCCCTTCTGGATGCCTCCACTTGCAAGAGTGCTTCCCACCGCTTGGCACCCTGTTGTATTCAAGAACTATTACTATCACGTGCTTTGGGATTGCAGAGGTCGCTAATTCCAACTTATAGGCAAGGTCCACTTGGCTTTTTTGAATCGGGACTCATATGGTCGAAAACAAGCGTGTCATCTGCATCCTTCCTGCCTACAACGCTGCTAAAACGTTGGAACGAACGCTGAGTGACGTGCCCAAGGGAATAGTCGATTTGTTCATCGTGACCGATGACTGTTCCAAAGACGATACCTTCGAAGTTGCGACAAAGCTCTCTGAGCGCTTTCCCATCAAGGTACTCCGGCACGAAAAAAATCGCGGCTACGGCGGCAATCAAAAAACCTGCTACAGCACTGCCCTGCAAGAAGGCGCCGACATCGTCGTCATGCTGCATCCGGACTACCAATATGAACCCAAGCTTTTGGGTTGCATGGTCAACATGATCGCTTCTGGTGTTTTTGATGTTGCCTTGGGTTCAAGAATTCTTGGCAAAGGCGCGCTGACGGGTGGAATGCCCGTCTACAAATATTTCGCCAATCGCTTCCTCACCGCTTTTGAGAACATCATGCTTGGGCTCAAGCTCTCTGAGTACCACACAGGATACCGCGCCTACTCGCGCGAAGTTCTCGCCCGCATTCCGTTTGAGCTCAACAGCGACGATTTTGTTTTTGACAACGAGTTTCTCGTGCAGTGCCGGCTCGGAGATTTTCGCATCGGCGAAATCTCGATCCCGACAAAGTATTTCGAAGAGGCGAGCTCCATCAGCTTCCGCCGCAGTTGCATCTACGGAATGGGAGTTCTGCGCTGCTCTATAGAGGGCTTTCTGGCTCGCATGGGGCTGGTTTCCCAGCGCAGATATCTGCTGCAGTCTGCGCAAGGCACACAGAAATGTGAGGACTAATAGCCACGTCATGGGGCTGGGCCTCGGAAGGGTCGGATTATTTGGCCCGATTCCTACAATAAATCTGTTGGGATTTGAACCACCCCGTGGAACTTTGCCCAGGAATGCTGTGAAAGTAGCAATTTCGGCCTGTTTGTCATAAGAATGCACCTGCCGAATCACGTTTTTCAAAGGATCTCCCGCCATGAGAATTCTCGTCACCGGTGCAGCCGGATTTGTTGCTTATCACCTTGTCCGAAAACTCCTTGGCGAAGGCCATACGGTCGTGGGTGTGGACAACATGATGTCCGGTCAGGAGCGCAACGTCAGTGATTTGCGCGCTGCCTTTGCGAAGAATTTTTCTTTCATCAAGGCCGACATCAACGACCTGAATGCCGAAGCCCTTAGGGCAAGGCCGGAGTGGTCTGCACTGCTTCCGTCCGCGGTGCAGCGCTTTGAGCGAATTTATCATTTGGCTTGTCCGGCATCGCCGCCTATTTACCAAAAAGATATGTTGCATACGCTCGACACCTGCTACACGGGTTCGCGCAATATTTTTGAGCTGGCACGAGTTCACAATGCCCGTATTCTGATCGCCTCGACGAGCGAGATTTACGGTGATCCGGAAGTGCATCCACAACCAGAAGACTATCGCGGCAACGTCAACACGGTCGGCATTCGCAGCTGTTATGACGAGGGCAAGCGCGCCATGGAGACCATGGGTTTCATCTATCGCGAGCAAAAGGGCGTTGAGGTGCGCACAGCGCGTATCTTCAATACCTACGGCCCGCGCATGAGTCCGGAAGACGGACGTGTTTTGACCAATTTCATCTCGCAGGCTTTGCGCGGTGAGGCGCTCACCGTTTATGGTGATGGCAAGCAGACCCGTTCGTTTTGCTACGTCGACGATCTTGTCCGTGGCCTTCACATGCTCATGGAATCCAAGGTCACAGAGCCAGTCAATCTTGGTTCACAATTTGAATTCACGATTCTCGAAATGGCAGAAAAGGTTGTCCGCTGGGTCAACCCGAATCTGAAGATCAGTTTCCTGCCGTTGCCCAAAGACGATCCCAAACTGCGTCGCCCGAACACCTCGCGGGCCAAGGAACTTTTAGGGTGGGAAACACAGGTCAGCCTTGAGGCGGGTGTCAAACTGATGATCGAAGAATTCCGCATCGGTCTGACGTCGGGAGTCTGATTTTTCGATGTTGGACATCGTCTGGGTCGTACAGCTCCTCGGACTGGCCGTCAGCGTGCTTGTCACCCTGGGGCTTGTGGGAGTCTGTCACCGGCTGTCGGGTCGCTCGTGGCCTTTTGTCTATCTTCTTTTTCTTTACTGCGCGTCCTCGCTCTTAACGTGGCGGGCACTCGTCGAAGCGGCTTGGCTCTCAAAGGCCGTGCTTGTTGTTTTGTTGGCTGCCATTGGCTTTGGCCTTCCACACGTGTTTCGGATATTTGTCTCGTTGTGGCGAAATCGCTTGCGCGCTGATTTTGGCGCACTCGACCGCTGGTGTCAGGCGGCAGTTTTTCTCATGGCCGCTGCGGTGCTCACAGATGTTCTTTACGCAGCATTTCCAGGGTATCGATACGACCAGCTCAATTATCATCTGGTCACCCCGAAACTCGTCGATGTTTATGGTGTCCTGCCGCCCTTTATCAGCACCGACCACACCCACTTCACCGGAAACTGGGAGTACTTTTTCACGAGTCTGAGGGTTGTTGTCAAAAACGACCTTTGGGTGCAGACGACAACGACGAGTTTCACTTTTTTGAGTTACGTCATTCCCACAGTAGCATTGCTCTGGCAGTGGATTTCACCCGCGCGAAATCTGGGTTTGTGGCTTGTCGGATTGCCCGCTGCCGTCATTTACATGCACGTGGAGCTTGAGCCGGGGATCAGCGCCAAACCAGATTTTATCAACGCCGCAGCAGCCATGGCCTTGGTTGCCGCACAAAAGCTTCCCATTAAGCAAAGGCTATTTTTTAGTTTCTTCTTTTTGGCAGTGGGATTGTCATTCAAGCTCACGTGGCTTCCGGCTGCGGCTTCCTTTGCAGTCGCGGTTTTGTGGATGCTCGGAAGAGATTTGTCTCGGCAGAAGATCCGTCAGGCCGTTCTACCAACTGCAGTTGCGATTTTGATTGCGGCTGGTTGCCTGCTTCCGTTTGTTCTCAAGAATTGTTTGATTTTTGAAAATCCGTTGCATCCAACGCAGGCCGGCCCTTTTCAATCAAACACCGCAACGCCTGTGTTCTTGAATTATTGGGAGCAGGTTTCCAATGCGCCCAAGAGTTTCTCTGCCGCGGTTCTCAATATTTTGAAGGTTCTTCCGCGCTATCTTTCCTATTATTTTCCGGTTCTGCCGTCGTTGCTTCTGGCCGCGTTTGTTGTCTGCCGAAGGCGACGTCCCGATGCTCATCAGCTCTCTGCAGCCCTGCCTTGGATAGTGGCTTGCGCAGCGTATTTGGTGCTGTGGGGAATTCTTTTCGAAAATGGAGTGTCGAGCCGCTTTGTTGTTTCGACATCCGTGTTTGTCCTTTTGTTGCTGGTTCATTTCCTCGGTGAACTCAATAAGCCTCGTCTTTTGGCATTGGCGATGATTATGCCGGTTGTGATCAACAGCGCCGTTGAGGTCAAGTTGCGGCAAATGTTCAAAGGTTTCGCTCAGAATTATGCAGAGTATTCGCTGGAAAATTTTTCCCCAGCTGTTCAGGATTTCCGTGAGGCTCGACTGATTGAAGAACACGCCTTCAAAACCTTCGGAGCTGACTGGAGCAAGAAGTGTTTTATTTTGGGTCATAAGGCAAATCATTATTACTTCAATTCGCGCTTCGTCAGTTTCGCTGATCCTGTGTTTGAGTTTCACATGCTCACATTTGGCCAAGAAAAGTTCCGCAAATGTCCTTGGGCATATTTTCATGCTGTTCGGGCTTGTTATTTGATTGCGACCGATGACCTTGAGTTTTCCGCTTGGCCCGCGCCCTTTCAGCAATTGGTGCAAGCTGCGGATGCTGACCTCGCCACTGGCGTCGACAAAGATTTACGCGTGCGATTTGTTTCGCCCGAAACTATTGCAGCAATGCTGCGCACCAGCGCCGACTGTTTAGCATTTCAGCCCGCTGATGGTCAGCCCCATCAGCCCGCAGCGCATGAGGATTCATTGTGAACGTGATTGTTATTTGGCAAAGCCTTGTGGTTTCCGCCTACCGAAGTTTTTGGATACATGCAGCACGAGCGCTCAAGGGCAAAGTCTGTGCAGTGGTTCCGCATGAGTTCTGGGAACTCGGCGGACAAATGGTGCCGTGTGCCCCGTTTTCCGACGACTGGAATGCCGAAATTGAGACGCATGTTTTGCGGGTGCGGGCGCCACACATCCAGCTCGTCTGGTTTCAGGGTTTGGTTTCAGTTTTCAGAAGTTTCACGCACCGTTTTCGGAATGATTCCTCATCGCGGCCCGTTTTGGTTGCGCTCATGGAGCCCTATTCCCCCAGCGCGCTTTTTGTTTTTTTGCTTGCCAGAATTTTCCTTCCCCGCTCGACCCTGATTCTTTTTTATTCACTGCAGAATATTTACAAAGAATTTTCCTTACCGCTGCGCCTCATACAAAATTTTATTTTCCAGCGATCGTCGCACATCCTTGCTCTCAGTGAGGAAGTCAGCGGCGTGCTGCGCAGACAAGGCTTTCGTGGAGAGCTCGTCCGTTTTCCCTTGTGGGCCGATTCGTCGCTGTTTTTCTTGGATGCAAGCAGGGCTGAGCGGGGCAGTCGCAGTGAAAACACCTCGCGTGTTCGGGTTGGCTTTTGTGGTGCCGTCACGGAGTCCAAGGGCATTGTTGATTTACTCGACGCGCTTGAGCTCTTTAGCGATACGCAATTGTCCGCAATTCATTTTGAAATCGCCGGCGGCGGACCCTGCCTCGAGCCTGCCCGCAATCGGCTGGCCGCGTTGGGCAGAAAGGGCCTGAGTTTCACGTTGCATGGGCCGCTGCCGGCCACTGCATTGCCGGAGTTTTTCAACTCCATCGACGTGCTTGTCGTGCCGAGTCGCACCGAGAAAAATTGGAAGGAACAATTTGGCAGGGTCATTGTCGAAGCGTGGGCATGCGGTGCGACAGTCATCGGTTCCAACTCCGGAGAGATTCCCGTCCTGCTTGGGCAACCCGAGCTGATTTTTGAGGAGCGCAACCCGAACGCTCTCTTTCAAACACTCCGCAACGCACTTTCATTTGAACACAACCTCGATATGCGTAAGAAAAACGCAATGCGATCGCAGCCGTTTCTCGACGTCACGCTTGCACGGCGCTTTGCCGATGAGTTGCTCGGCATTCAACGGGACAAAGTTTAAAAGAGGTAATCAGCCCGCGGGATTTTGTGGGTCATGTACAGGCCCATGAGTGCATACGTATAAAGTGTCAAACCTATCAAAATGGTCGCAGTCAGAATGCGCAGGCGGTTATCTGCGCTGCGTTGCACAGCATCAAAAAAGAAGGCGAGTCCGAAGACAAAAAGCGGCGCCAGCTCCAGAAATGACCTGCCGCCAAAGGCATCACCAAACCACCATTGATGCCACGAGCTGTTAAGATACCAGAGTGCACAACCACCGATGAGCAGCGGATAAAGCACAAGGTCTCGCTTGAAGGTGGGTTTTCGCAGGTAAATCAGTAAACCCAAGACCGAGAGCAAAAGCACCGGAGACCAAAAAAACAGACCATGCTTGGATGAAAACAAGGTTGAAAAAAGAAATGGATTCTTCCAGTGAATGAACCCCTCAGACTTGTACGAGTATGAAATCCAAGACCCGTTCATCGCCTTCCACACGCCCATTTGCAGCAAAGCCGGAAGCGCCGCGATTGCTGCAATGACAGAATAGCGAAGCAGAATTGTCCGCATCGACACGCTCCGCAAAATGCTGACTCCTGCGAAAAAAACAAAGAGACCCAAAAACATGTTTGTAGGCCTTGCCACGACTGCAAAAGTAAAGGCCAAGAGCATGGCGGCAAGGTTTCTCGTTTTGTTCGTGTCAGTTTTCGCAGCCAAGCGGCCAAAATAGAGGCACGCGGTCACCCAGAATGCCGACACCACGTGCACCATCACTGGTTCTCTGAAGTAGTAGTAGGCGTAATGAGTCGCAGCCCAAAATGACGCTATTGCGAGAAATATGACCGTTCCGGTCATTTTGAAGTGTTCTTTGAGCAGCCTGTCGAGAAGCAGCATCATCAATAGGCCGTAACAAAGCACTGTGAGAAGAGTGAAAGTTTGATACACGGCCGAATATCCGTCGGGTCGAAAAATTGCGAGGCCGGTTATCGAGAAGAGAATTTTCGAGGTCCCATGCGCCAATGCAAACGACGGCAAGAGTGAGAGGGCAAATCCGATGGGGTATTTGTTGCGCACGTATCCTAGGGGTGTTTTGTCTTCCACTAGCGCCGGACTGAAGTCGACATCCCAATTTTCTCTGATTTGGTTGGAAAAATCGAGGTCTTGGTCGATGACCACCGATGGAAGGTAAACATAGTATCCGCGCCCGTCCGACACGACAAAGTTGTACGTCCCCTTGAGCGATACAAAGGCCACTGCGGCGAAGAAAAATCCGACGGCAATAATCAGATAAAGAGTTCTTCTGCCTTTGTCTGCTTCAAGGGCTGTCAGCATCTTCTTCAACATAAATTTTCCCAATTGTTAGTTTGATTGAAAAACAAAGACTCGCAACCCATGAACTAACGTTCAAACCGAACACCAAATAAGTCCGGGGTGTATCTCAAGAGATTCTTTTCGGTTTTCAGTCCCACTTTCGCAACAGAGAATATCGATGGTTGCCAAGCAGGAACCATTTTCTCAGTTAAAAGGAGCGCTGTGTTGAATTCTTGAAACAATCGGTTTCTCTCGCTTACTTGAAATTCCGCTGAGCCTTTTTCGTAGGTTGACTTTGCAGATCCAAAATATTCATCAAAATCAATTCTCAACATTGAAGTTAAGACTGTCAGAAAACCCTCTGGTTCTGCAAATCCGCCCAGCCATGCAACGATGTAGACATCAGGCTTTTGGATTTCAAGTTCTTCCTTCCAGTTCAAAGTCTCTATGAAGAGTTCGAATCTGACATTGTACTTCTGCTCGACAAAGAGTTGATCATCAGAATCGAATATTTCTTTGAAGTTTGCCGCACTCAGCATTATCTTGATGTTCATTGTCTGGTCAGATGGCGGGTGAACGGGAAACGTAATGACCTCTGTCAGACAGCCGGGGACGCCGTGGGGAACCAATCCTGTCGACTTTCGATATCTGAGTTTGGCTCTGCGTCGTTCGAATAGCTCTCTTACAGCACCCATGGCAAGTTTTCGAAAAGCTATATCGCCGTAATTTTGCCCCCTCGGAAACCACCATGCCGCGGTTTGCGCAAGACTAAAGCTATCTTCAATGTGATACGAACTGTTGGAAAATCGACTCTCTCTCTTGAGACTCTCAATAACGCCTTTTCGTGCAAGTGGTATGTAGTCCGGGACGGGTTGGGAAGCTATCTCTGCCTCAGACGGACTCCCGAATATAATTTTCCACTCTTTGATGACGTCTGCAGGAGCCTCGTCAAACAAGTCCCGACGAAGATTCAAAAACCATTCCGAGCCTTTTCGAACTAATGTGTATTTCCCTGAGCTTATGAATGGTTTGTCTGAATTTTCGTCAAAGGCCCAGCCGTCAGGGACGATCCCGAGCTGAGATCGACTGAGTGCCTTCAGTATGGCGGGCTGTGGCTGCTTCAGTCGTATCGAGATTTTATGCTCTTCTTCAATCGTTATTGATTCAATGTTTTGGAGGAATTGAAAGGACTGTGAGTCACTTGAGGTGAGATGACGGGTGATCGAGTAGGCAACGTCCTTTGCCAATATCTGCTTTCCGTTTTCGAATCTCTTTTTCCTGTCAATCAAAAATTCAAACGACTCGTTGTTCGAAGAAAAACTCCACCGGCTGGCCACACCGCTCACGACTTGGCCTTCGTTGTCGACTGTCACCAGAGGTTCGAGGACCTGTGCCAGCACTAGATGTTCAACGGCCTGATTGACTTTAATCGGGTCTCTTGGAAATGAATAAGGTATGTAGCCAATTGAGAACATAAGTTTGAAAATTTCACTCGGAACTGCTTGAACATATTCATTGCGAGACAGTTTAGCACGTCTTCGTCAGAAGGTGCGATTTGCGTTCTGTAATATTTCTTGGTTCTAAGCTCAACCGCGTCCAAAGCAGCGACCAAATGCACTTTCTCGGTCTGGTTTAAGAAATTTGGTGAGGCGAACTAAAGCCCCCCAGCGCTCGTCTAAATCCATTCCGGTAATTACGAAGCCGGCCTTCAGTTTGGTGATCAGCATTTCTGAATTGTCAGCCTTGTGCTGACTGGTGAGTCGTTCATAGCCAATCTCTTCAATATATTTAGAAAAATGGTCGAGGAATTTTGAATAGAGCCCAAGTTTTTGGTGTTCAGGTAGAATGCCTGAGTTTCGCATGTAGTAGGTCATAAAATCTTGAGTTTCACCGGTGCTCCAACCAATCGGCTCGCCTTTGAACATGAACAAGAAGTGTTCTTGATGGAGTGCGTTATAGCCAGTGCTTTCCTGAAGCTCGGCAATTGCCTTAGCTCTGTCTTCTGGAACGAGCATGGTTTGGGGTGTACCGGTTGAATCACGTTTGGGAAACACTCTCTCGAAATTCGCTGTAAGAAATTTTCTCATTGTAATTTTGTCTGTGGCGATAATTTCGCAGTCTTCGCTCAGTTTGTGAGGAAAATATTCTTTGCGCATATTTTCTATTTTCATGTTCACGTCAGACCTCTCCCTTGATGATTTTTTTGTAGTTTTCTTTGAAAAGGACTCTCGTTTCCTGTGAGAGCAAGCAGCCACTGCTGGGGTCTGCAATTGTTATGCCAGAGTCGGCATATTACGATTCCGCTTATTTAACGGTTCGTTCTTGGCTTGAGGTGTTTATGGTTTTGGCAGTGATGATTGCCTGTCAAAAGAGAAGTGATTATTGAAATCGCCTTTCGGTCGTCGGACAAGCCGAGTCTTGGCCGCTGACTCTATGGGTACAGCCTGATTTTGTGTTTATGCCCGAAAACTTTAAGCCAACCTGATACGCATTTGTTATTTATTAACCCCTATTTTTCAATCCCGTCAATTCGAACACTTGACGTAGTACATCTACAGGTGTACTGAGAGGATATCTGGTTTGCACTTTATCGTAAATTTGAGTCGGCTCTCAAAACGGCAACTTAAACGTGTACCTTCGCACATTGTTGCAAAGCTTCAATATTGGGTCGCACTGGTTGAAAAAGAGGGTTTGTTAGTTGCCAGAAGAGTGAAGGGATTCAATGACGAAGCCTTAGCTGGTACTAGAGTGGGTCAACGTTCAATTCGTCTTAATTCAGCTTATCGAGCGATATATCGAGAACAAAAGGATGGATTGATTCACGTCGTTCAGATCCTCGAGGTCAACAAACATGAGTACTGAGAAAAGAAGAACAAAGGGATCTGCACTCGGCTTTCTGGAAAGGATGACCGGAGGGCCCATGACAATTGCAAAGTTGCTCAAAACCCTGCGGGAGAACGAGAGCCTGACCTTAGAAGAGTTTGCCCAACGTCTTGGGATTTCCAAGCAGCATCTGTGTGACATTGAAAAAGGTCGCAAAGTTGTGCTCGCAACTCGTGCAGCGCAATTTGCGCTTCTTCTCGGTGAACCGCCCGCGTTCTTTATTCAGACTGCGTTGGAAGAGGAATTCAGAAAGTCCGGAATTAAAATCAAAATCAAAGTCGATGCTGCCTAGTCAATTCAAAGTTTGGTGACCGACTTTGACAAGTTCGATCCGGTAAATCCCAGCTCAGGGATTCTGCAACTCATCAATGCCGTCCATGTACTTGTCGCCAGGCTTGACCTCAATGTAGATGCGCGCCTCGCTGTATCGGCTCGTTGTGGGACCCAATAGTTCCGTTATTCTCCAAAGAAAACTCGCAAAGCTTTTGACCTCATCAACATCGTCGCCGTCATCAGAAAATCCATAAACAAACACTTCTGTTGTTTGATCAAGTTCATCAGGTTCCTTGCGTATCAACCAGCCATTTCTTGCTGTCTCGATAGTGACTTTCAAAGTTTATTCCTAATTTAAAAGATATTTTTATATGTGATCAATGCCCAGAAATTCGAGCAACTCTCATCTGTTCTGGCAAGATTTTTTAAATTTGCCTATTTAGGTCAGGTTACCAGAATGTGGGAAAATTTTGAACATGTTTCGTTATATTTCGATTGCATGAAAAATTTTTTGCAATAGCAGAATTTCGATCAAGATCACTTTTTATCGAATAAGACTTTCGAGTGATGTAGCGTGGTCATGCGTGATTTAACGCCGCCAAATTGGCTCCATCCATTGGGTCTATTTTGTTGTCGGTGAAACCCTCAGGCGTTGTGCGTTTATGTCAAGACGATTGCAAATGAGCGATGAAAACTTTCTAGACAATATGCCTGAAAAAAAGACTTCACTTTTACTCAGTATTTTCCATTTGTAGGTCTTGCTGCATCTGTCACGCTCCACACAGGAGTAAAGCGTGATGGATGATCTTTTTCCCATTGATTCATTAAGCGAGTTTTCATCCGGTCGGAACGGACTCTTTTTTCCGGACGCGGAGATTCTTCAGCCCACGTGGGATCATGCCTTCAAGGCACTTTTTCTGAACCATCCTGAATTGACCTTGAGGTTCGTGAACGATTTTTTCGAATTTGACTGTCCAATTATCGATCTAGCATTTTTGACGAACGACATTGAACGCAAGAATCACAATGGAAAGTCGGTTCGCCTTGACGTTGCATTAAAACTGGCCAATGGCATTTTGATTGACTTAGAAATGCAAACCAGTTTCTCGGCAGGATATTTGAGACGCTGTGTTTTTTACAATTCAATGCTGCTCGTCTCGCAGACAAAGTCTGGCGCTTCATACCAGAGGCAGCGCTCTGAATCTCTGAAGAATCAGGACAAGTCTGCCCTTCCATCGGACGCGAATGACTTGTCTTTAGAGGTGGACAGGCGAGCCACGGGTTTTCTGCCTAATGTTTTCTCGTTGACACTGTTGAATGACCGTCTTCCTCAAAAGTCTCCCGATAAATTCCGACATTCTTATCAGC